>JAUUZT010000144.1 GCA_030589825.1 Dehalococcoidia bacterium | reverse complement strand
AGTAAGTCCCTGTTAACGCTCGCGCAGTTAAAACAGTTATCATTAATTATGGCTTATATTGTTGATCAAAAAAGCCCATTTACCGCTCAGCACTCGGCTAGAGTTGCTGACTTGGCGAGGTATATTGCAGAGACGTTAGGACTATCGAACGAACAATGCGATAAAATTGAAATAGCAGGCTTGTTACATGATATGGGGAAGCTGAACATGCCTGATAGCATTCTCGAAAAGCCTGGACCCTTGAGCAGACTTGAACGCTCAATTATGAGACAGCACAGTTATGAAACCTACGAAATTTTACGCTCAATTGAGGGACTGGATGAGATTGCACGCTGGGCTGCCTTTCATCATGAGGGCCTCAATGGCGTCGGCTACCCCTTTCATCCGACAAAGCAAGATTTATGTATTGAATCACGCATTATCGCTGTTGCAGATGTATTTCAGGCATTAGTACAAGATCGCCCTTATCGCGAAGGAATGTCTTTAAATAATGTACAGGAAATTCTAGATGAATTTGTCGGTAGCGAAAAACTTGACCCAAGACTTGTCGATTTGGTAAATCAACATATTGAAAAATGTTTTGAAATTGCGAAAGGTATAGATCCAGCGTCCAAGGGCATTAAAATTCCTTTTTTTTCTGCAGAAGAATTAACCTAGAATAATTGCCACAACGAACTATAAGAATAACCCAAAAATCAGTCTTGATAAAAACTAATGTTACGATTGCGCTGTTATAGCCAGTCCTGTAACTGTTCAGGAACACAACTATTAGCATAAAATCAATCGCTAGAAATATGCAACCCTGGCCATACAAAATATATTTAACATCTGACATTTCCAGGTTTGTTTAATGAGCAGAAATTTAGTATTCTAGCGTTTAAGTTCAATTGCAATTAAAATAGTAAGCTAACTTCTAAAAAATATAAATTAAAGAAATTCTACTGAATAGTTACATTTAATTTATATAAATGTACTCAGATGGAATATTTTAAATGAAATTAAAGCGTCTCTTTAACAAGGTAATATTAGTTAGTATTCTTCTATTACCTGGATTCACTGCTCTTGCTGAAGAGTCCTTGGGGAAATCCAAATCAGCGACTTGTTCTGTTTGTCACGGTTCAAAAGGTATAAGTTTAGACTCTATGACGCCAAATCTGGCTGGGCAAGATGCCGATTATATTGTCCACCAACTTAAAGCATTTAAGTCCGGCACCCGCAAGAGTGCTGTTATGAAAAGTATTAGCGAATCATTGACTAATAATGAAATGATTGCTTTAGCCAACTTTTATTCCTCTCTCCCCTTTAAAAACATGGAGGAAAAAGGAGATCCTTCATTAATAGTAAAGGGAGCGGCTAAATATTCTTTATGCTGGAGTTGTCATGGTGAAAAAGGAGAAGGTCCTGGTAGCTATCCGAGTATTGCGGGACAACACCCACAATACACGATTCAACAACTACAGCATTTTAAGGATGGCTCACGTATAAATCCTGTAATGAAGTCACTTGTTGACATATTAAGTACTGATGACATAGAGGCTCTAAGTGCTTACATCGCAACCCTTAAACATTAAGATATTGAAAATATCGATTAACCTCATTCATGAGGTTAATCGATATAGCTGAAACTATTTCTCAATTTGTACCATTAAGTCATTATTCCAATCTCCGCTAACTTGCATATGGGCGGCAGCACCATATAAGATCGCCTCAATTAAATTGTGATTGACATAGACGTAAGTACCAGGTTGTTTAAATTGATATAGAGCTGCGACAGCTGTACCACCAGGTACAAACCAGGTTTCATAATCTGAAACAGGAGGTGAGCTAAATGAACCCCCTCGCCAAACCAGGTCTGCATGTCCTCCTATAAGATGTGGTCGAGAATCACGATTAGCCTGTGCATGTATAAACAATACTTTTTCCCCAACCGCTGCTGTCAATGCATTTTTGCCCGTCAAAGAGCCCTTGGATCCATTAAACACAAGGTGTGTAGGGATAAGTCCCTTCATGACTTCTACTGTTTCATGCATCGCAATTAAGGGTGAGTTAAATGATTTATAAGTGCCATCATCATTCTTAGGGATATAAAAATCTTGTTCACCAATATAATATGCTTTGTCATATTGAATAAAGTTGCCTTTATTGTCTTTTAATCCCTCTCTAGGAAGTATCATTATGGCCCCATTCATGCCCGATGCCACATGAAAAGGTATTTGTGCACCGCCAGGGGCACAATGATAAACAAATACACCGGCTTTTGTTGCTTTGAAACGTATGGTTTTTGATTCACCCGGGTCTACCTTCATCAAGCCAGCTCCGCCCAAAGCCCCCGTTGCAGAATGAAGGTCTATGGTATGACGAAGTTGATTGGTATTGGGGTTTTTCAATGTAAGTTCTATATAGTCCCCCTGATGCGCAACTATCATTGGTCCCGGAACACTTCCATTAAACGTTAAAGCTTGAACTCTTACCCCTTTGCCAATCTCCAGTTCTTTTTCTAATACTTCAAGATTGACTACTATGATTTTAGGGCCACCAGTAGCAACTTGTTCGTGAAAAGGTAGATAAGGAGGCAGGACTAACTGCTGAGTTATTCTAGGTAAATCATTTATATTAGAAATTGGATTTACTTGAGTAGACTCCTCTTTAACTACCGGTTGAGATACATTGCTGCATCCTATAATAAAGCTATATATAAGTATTAATAATATTTTCATTTTTTCCCCCTCAGGATATCTAGTATTTTCTAGACAATATTGATTATAAGCTGGTGATATTAATAATAATGTAGTTGCTTGCTGATTTTAATGTAAGCTTATCCTGTCTCGTACAATAATTTTATCTCGGTATTTTTCTCGTATTTGCAATGACTTATGACACTTAAATGTGAAATTTGAACATGTAACAACAGGTATAAAACGAGTTCCTCTACTAAATTTTATCTACTCAATATCATCGAATAATGCAGCTTGTAGCGTGGAAAAGCCTATATAGCCACTATCTATCAATATGATGTAAAGTGATTTTTTTATTGATACTGCAGCATTAGTATCAATAAAATATTGCTGGAGTATTAGTAGATGCCTTGTTAAAGTCTTGTAGGGTAGCCATGTTTATATTCAAACTCGACATGTGTATTGATAATATTTATAGTGAATTGAGAACATGACCCGGATCAATACTCACCCCAAGTTAACCCTACCCAATCTAATTTCGGGTATCCGCTTTATTACCGCTCCCATTATGCTCTGGTTAGCATGGAACGGGTATGGCAACAGTTTTATGCTGGTGTTGGCAATTGCATTTTTATCGGATGTACTGGATGGTTTAGTGGCTCGCCTTACTAACCAAACGACCGAGTTTGGTGCTATGCTGGATACCTGGGGCGATTTAATTACCTATATGACGATCGGTTTTGGCACCTGGTGGCTTTGGCCTGAAATTGTGCATCGTGAAGACCTTTATCTCTACACTATTGTTGCCTGTTTTGTAATTCCCGCCTTATTTGCTACGATCAAATTTGATACCTACATTAGCTATCACACCCACGGTATCAGAGTTGCTGCTGTTTCCATAGGTTTATCCTTATACCCCTTGTTTCTTGGCGGTCCGGCATGGCCATTCAGAATGGCTGTATTTATTTATGTCATCGCTGCAATTGAAGAATTGGCAATCACATTTACCTTAAGTAAGGTACAGTCAAATGTTCGTACTATCTGGCATGT
>JAUUZT010000044.1 GCA_030589825.1 Dehalococcoidia bacterium | reverse complement strand
TGGCAATACGATCGCCTGTTTTAACAACTTCTTCAAGGTCAATATCCCATCCTGTTATTGCGCTTAAGAACTCAGGAATAGCTACGGCGTTGGATAAACAGAAATAGCCAAACTCACACATTCCAGTCGAGTTAATGATATGCATCATGGCACTGCCACGTTTATGAGCTTCTCCCCTGCCAGAACAACTACTTTCATCAAACGCAGGGAATAGCCCGGGAGGATTCAATGCTTCACTGCCCTGAGTATGACGGCCAGGAGTAGCATCCATTCTGTACAAGGTGGCGAAATGATAGCCGAGTTTTGGATCGTGAGCAGGAAGTCCTTGCCCGCCTACATGAATTGCGTATTTCTCTGAGCCTTTCCCTATTTTGGCGGCTGCTTTCTCAACTCCCTGTGCTAATAGCGCCCCAAAACCTTCTTTTTTAGCTATCTTCTCGGTCATTGCCACGATAGAAGCATGGTTACCCCAGGTCATCTCTAGGCCATCGGTATCTTCCTTTGTGATTAGACCATTCTCATAACATTCTATGGCGAATGAAATAGATACAGCTGTAGAGATAGTATCAAGTCCTGCCTTGTTGCATATTTCATTAGCCATGATGATGGATTCTAAGTTCGAATTAAGGCAATTGGTACCAAACATACAGGCAGTTTCGTATTCTGGCTTGCTTTCTCCTTCAGTATATTTGTATTCCCCTGTTGGGGCTTTCATTCGCCCACCGCACTGGATAGTACAGTGCCAACAGCCTTCTTTCTCTTTCTGCAATGCTATGACGTTGTCTCCGCTTATGAGGTTTGCCTCTGGAAAATCAACGACTCCAACGCCGCCCCAGTTTTTTACTGGGGAATCGCCGCTATGGGCGGATGATGCGTTAAGGCCAGCTGTACCCTGCGAATTAAATAGTTCATAGAATGGATGTCCGGGAAAAGCTGCCAGGTAGTTCTTTCTCAATTCAAGCGTCTTAGGACGGTCACTAACAGTTACTCCACCTTTTCCATTGGCAACAACTGCCTTCAGTTTCTTAGATCCCATTACAGCACCTACACCAGATCTACCGGCGGCTCGCCCGTGGAAATTCATGACAGCGGCACTTAGAGAGAGACTCTCTCCCGCCGGACCGATGCAAGCGACCTTTGCTGTCTTGGCTCCATATCGTTTGCCTAGAACATCTTCGGTCTCGTAGCTGTCCTTGCCCCATAAATCGCTGGCATCTTTTAGTTCTGCCTTCCCATTTTCGATATAGAGATATACCGGTTTTGAGGAAATACCGGTGAAAAAGACGCCGTCATAACCGGCGAATTTCAGGTATGGACCGAAATCACCACCGCAATTTCCATCTCCCCATCCGCCAGTCAGAGGTGATTTACAGACTACCTGAAATCTCGAGCCGCAAATTGCTGGGGTGCCAGTGAATGGACCGGTCACAAATCCAAGAATGTTGTCAGGTCCCAGGGGATCTGTCCCAGCTTTCATTCGGTCGTACAAAAGCCTGACTCCTATACCATAACCTCCGATGTAATCCCTGCAAAGTTTCTCTCCCAGGACCTCATCTTTCATTGTACCTGTTCCAAGGTCTACCCAAAGAATCTTTCCCGCATAACCTCCTGCCATTTTGTTTACCCTCCTTTATACTTTTATTCCTGTCGATATATTTATTCTGGCTAAATAATTAATAGTCCGTTTACTCTGATTCCAAGGTATTATATTCCTTTATTCCACATTCATAATTTGTGAATCGATTGATTGGTGCCGTGATAATTTCATCCTTTGAACCAATAAAGAGTACTTTGGCTGTTCCTTCTTCATCAACAAAAATATCAAGTACTCTTACTTGCTCTTCCTCTCCCGAATCACGATGAAATATTGCTATCATTACTTGTTATCTGGCGCTGACAGTTAGAAAATTGCTGCTGACAGCTAACTGGTGAAGCGTCGCCTTCGAACTAGAAATAAGCAATAAGTGCGATTATTCCTATAATGATGAGATAGATTCCTACCAGGTAATTAAGTATTTTAGGGAAGACCATCACAATAATACCAGCAACTAGACTGATTATTCCCAAAAAAAGGCCTGCACTTCCAAATCCAATATTCATAGATGACACCTCCTTATTTAATAGTTACCTATTATTACTGACATGTACCAATTATGAGTTTAGCATCTTACTGTAATTTCTGGCAATACAATACTGAGGTAATACAAGTATTTTTTAAAGTAATAACTACAACTATTTATAGTTACTTATCCCATAATCTATCTTGGGGTGCTTATTACTAATACCTAATTATTGATTTTCTGAAGCAAGTATTGTTGTAGAAGAAAAAATTCTGCTGTTGATAGAGCTATATTCTTGTAAAACAGGGTAGGTGTAATATAAAATGCTATATTATGATTGATCTTGAGCAGATTAGTATGCTTTCTCATACATCAGCATCAAAAATAGTATTTCTGGTAATAGATGGATTAGGAGGATTACCTCAACCCGAAACTGGTAAAACCGAGTTGGAATCTGCAAGAAAACCGAATCTAGACAAGTTGGCCCGGCATTCAGTTTGTGGGCTGACTATTCCTATCAGCTCGGGGATTACGGCAGGAAGTACACCAGGGCATCTTGCATTATTTGGATATGATCCAGTTAAATACAGTGTTGGAAGGGGTATTGTGGAGGCTTTAGGTATAGATATACAGCTGGAACATGATGATATAGCAGCTCGTGGTAATTTCTGTACGGTTGATAGCAATGAGGTTATTATTGACCGTAGGGCAGGCCGAATAAGTACAGAGGAAAATATAGAACTGTGCAAGATGTTAAACAAAATAGTGATAGATGGTGTTGAAATCACTGTCTATCCTGTTAAAGAACATAGATTTGTACTAATCCTCAGAGGAAACGGACTGAAATCTGATTTAAAAGATTCTGACCCTCAGCAAGTCGGCTTATGTCCTAAAAAGATAGAGCCTTTATCTACAGATGCTGGAGAGACAGCAAAATTAGTAAACGAATTTGTCGCGCAGGCGAGGGGTAAATTACAGAAAGAGAGACATGCCAACATGGTTCTCCTGCGTGGTTTCTCCCAACATCCCAATATTCCTGGTATGCAGGATATCTATAAGTTAAAGCCTTGTGCTATTGCTATATATCCCATGTATCGTGGTTTAGCCCGAATGCTGGGAATGAGGGTACTTGATGCAGGGAATAATATTGCAGAGGAGACAGAGCAACTACTTAATTGTTATAAAGATTATGATTTCTTTTTTATTCATTTCAAAAACACCGATTCCAGAGGAGAAGATGGTGATTTCGATGCTAAAATGCAGGCTATTGAAGAGCTTGATGCTGTTATTCCCAATATACTCAAGCTAGACCCTGATGTTTTTATTGTTGCTGGAGATCATTCCACTCCGGCAACTTTGGCAATGCATAGTTGGCATCCAGTGCCTTTCATGTTGAATTCAAAATGGTGCCGTCCAGATAATGTAACTGAATTCTCGGAGCCGGCATGTGCGACAGGGGGGCTGGGATGTTTCCCCGCTGTAGATATCATGCCACTGGCAATGGCAAATGCCTTAAAGCTTAATAAGTTTGGTGCTTGACAAGATGAAAATCAGAAAAGCTGTTATACCTGCTGCTGGCTTGGGCACGAGATTCTTGCCTCTTAGTAAGTCTGTACCCAAAGAGCTATTACCTTTATTAGATAAGCCTATTATTCAATATGCTGTAGAGGATGCTGTAGCTTGTGGTATTGAGCTGGTAATTATAGTAACGAGCCGGGAGAAAATGGCTATTGAGAACTACTTCAGCAGAAATATGGCATTGGAGCATATATTAGAACAAAAAGGAAAGGGTATCTTATCAGATAAGCTACGCCATATTTCAGAAATGGCTGATTTCCGTTTTGTTTCACAGAAAGAGATGTTGGGTTTGGGGCATGCAGTGCTTTCTACCAAGGAAATGGTAGGGGATGAACCATTTGCCGTAATACTTCCTGATGACATCTTTCAGCAAAGAGAACAAGTATTACAGCGAATGATTGAAATATCTGAGCAATACCAGGGTAGTGTAGTTGCTTTGAAAACAGTGGATTCAAGTGAAACAGAAAGGTGGGGAGTGGCAAAGGTGAATAGAATAACCGGATCTCGCTACAAGATTGAGGATCTTGTAGAGAAACCGCATCCTTCCGTAGCTCCCTCGAATCTTGCAGTGATGGGAAGATATGTACTTATGCCTGAGATTTTTTCAGCGTTGGAAGCTACCTCACCAGGATGGGGAGGGGAAATTCAGTTAACAGATGGATTGAAATCCCTGCTTAAAAGGCAGGGTGTTTATGGTTACCAGATTGAAGGGGAATATTACGATACTGGTACTATTCAAGGTTGGATTCAAACCACAGTAGAATTAGCAATGAAGCATCCTGAATATAGTCCAGCATTGAGGGAGAGGCTCTCTTTATTTAAAGGCGACCTTCCTCAGATTTAGTTGTAGGTTTTGGAGTAATTTCTCTTTCAGGGATGGCGTTTTCGCCAGTAGGTTCCTTTTCAAAGCTATCCATAAGACGGGCTGCCCTTGGATATCCGATGTGAAGACGGCGTTGTAAAAAGGAAGCAGATATATGCTCATGTTGTTGTGCCAGATGGATTACCTCTTTCATTAAGGGGTCCGGCCCAGAAGCTATTTTTTGGCTTAAAGTGGTGGGTTCATCGATATCGTCAAAATTAATTAGATTAGTATCTGTAATACCCTGATTTCCCCAGAAATATACTATCCTCTGGATTTCAGCGTCAGAGATAAAACTTCCTTGTAAGCGCTTAAGCTTGCTAGATTCACTGGTCATATAAAGCATATCTCCTCTGCCAAGCAATTTCTCAGCTCCTACAGAATCAAGTATGGTTCTAGAATCTACCTGGGATGTAACAGCGAAACTAATACGGCTTGGAAAATTAGCCTTGATAAGACCGGTAACTACGTCTACTGAGGGGCGCTGAGTTGCTACGATTAGGTGGATACCAGTGGCACGGGCTAGCTGCGCTAAACGACAGAGAGTGCGTTCTACTTCGTCAAATGCTGCCATCATTAAATCAGCTAACTCATCAATAACCAGTACGAGATATGGCATGCTTTCTCCTGGTGCACGGTCTTTATTATATGCCTGGATGTTTCGTGCACCTGCCTTGGCAAAAAGGCGGTAGCGATTGTCCATTTCCTGGTTTAGCCAGCGTAGAGCTTTTACAGCTTTGTCACTTTCTACAATTACAGGGGTAGTTAAGTGAGGTAAACCGTTGAATATAACCAATTCTACTCTTTTGGGATCAACCATAATAAAACGTACATCATCGGGACTATTGTGTAAGAGGAGACAACAAACAATAGAATCGAGACAGATGGTTTTGCCGCTACCTGTAGCTCCAGCAATAAGCAGGTGTGGCATCCTTGCCAGATCCGCTGCTATTGCTTCACCGCCAGCACCTTTACCCAGAGCAATAGCTATTTTAGATCTGGCTTTAGTCTTCTGGAAGGCGGTCGACTCTATTACTCCTCGCATTGCTACTGAGCCGAAAGTACTATTGGGGACTTCGATACCGACTACAGATTTCCCCGGTACGGGAGCCTCGATTCTGATGCTGGGGGCAGCAAGAGCTAAAGCTAAATCATTAGATAGAGAGGTAATTCTATCCACCCTGATTCTTGTCCTTGACACCTCCTCTAAGCGTTCCTGTCCGTTTTCCTTCGTTTTCTTATATTTTCTGTCCCAACCAGGCTCAATACCAAACTGTGTTACAGTGGGGCCTACATTTACTTGTCCAATCTTAGCTTCTACTCCGTAACTGGCTAGGGCCTCTTCAATTACTCTAGATCGTTTATTGATTTCATCCCTGTCTAATTCTACTTCCTTTGGTTTTTCAAGGATATCTATGGGAGGAATTTTCCAGCCGCCGGCGGTTAGAATTGGCTCACGTTGTGAGTGCCAAGATATTGTTTCTCCATGTTCAGCCTTTGGATTACAGTAGGAACTGGGACTTTAGTTGTATCTTCTGCTTTTTGGGAAACGGATAGTTCAGGTTGGTATGGAACGGACTGCCTTTCTACAGGTTTTATCTGCGAAGGGAATTTAGAGGCACTTCGTTTGGGAGCTTTGATAAATTTGTCCGCTTGGCGTCTAACATTATTAGCCATTGTTCTTATTGTGTTCCCTGTTCGCTGAGGCATGAAAAAAATGATGCCAATCAAGGCTATTCCTGCCAGCCGTATGCCTCCGACTAAATCTGATGACCCTAGTATCGTTTGACCGAAGGTGCCTCCTAATGTAACTCTGCTCAGGATACCTCTGTTCAAGGAGAAGAAGGAAAGGGATCCCCATGCAACAAGGGCTAATAAGGCCCCTCCCACAAAATAGTTCCATTGTTTCAGCAGCATGATAAAAGGGTTATGTCGTATTAAATGAACCGTTATGCTTATAGCAATTGCTATTAAAATCAGACCAAATCCGAATAAACTGAGGAAACTAGCTGCTGTATCAGCTATGGGAGTTCTTAACCAATATATCGAGCCTGCGAAAGCACTTACTAACACCAAAATAAGTAAAACGCGGGCTATACTTGCTGTGGGAAAATGATTCTTTTCTGTTTGTCTTTTTACTTTTTTATCCCGGGTACTGTGAAAGACATTTCGTTTTGGCTTCGGCACCGAATCATACCCCCTTTGATTTATCTAATGGAGATATATGAGAGCGTGATTTCTTCATTCCTATAATTACAGGAACAATAACTGGACGTCTATGAGTATTCTTGTATAAGAACCT
>JAUUZT010000050.1 GCA_030589825.1 Dehalococcoidia bacterium | reverse complement strand
CAGGGTGATTTTTCACAGAGAGTGTCAGTCATAGATAAGGCTGAGATGGGCGAGATGGCAAAAACGTTCAACTCGATGGCAGATGAGCTTGAAAAAACAGAACAGATGAAACGAAAAATGATAGCTGATATTGCCCACGAGCTGCGGACTCCACTATCCAACATCATGGGTTACCTGGAGGCGACGCGCGATGGAGTTCTAAAGGCGGATACTAATACTCTTCGTACCATAGAGGAAGAGGCGGTTTTATTATCGCGCCTGGTTGATGATTTACAGGAACTGAGCCTGGTGGACGCCGATGAATTAAAGCTGGTACGCCATGTTGAAGATATCTCTGAAATAATAAAGCAGGCCGTGACGGCAAAGCAGCCACAGATAGCGCATAAAGGATTGTCGCTCATAGTTGACCTTCCTGATACGTTGCCTGCAGTGAATGTAGACTCACAGCGCATCAGCCAGGTGTTGCGCAACCTGCTGGATAATGCCGTGGCCCATACCGCTGAGGGGAGCATCACTGTGATAGCCAGGCAGCAGGATAATCGGGTTCAGATAGATGTTGCTGATACCGGCGAAGGCATTCCGGAAGAGGAATTAGCAAACATCTTCGAGCGGTTTTACAGGGTGGATAAATCACGCACCAGGGCTACCGGCGGCAGTGGCCTTGGACTCACCATTGCCAAGCGACTGATTGAAGCTCATGGTGGCAACATTGAAGTCCATAGCGAAGTGGGCAAAGGCAGTTGCTTTTCGTTTACAGTTCCTCTTGCTGACTGATATAGCCCCGACGGATTAAAGGGCTGATGATTTTATCTTCCAGCTCTTCGTATCAGGACAAGCAGCACAATTACCAGGGCAATACCAATACCGATTACCACCATTATGTAGAAGGGGACCGATGCTGTTGTCTCTACTTGTGGTGGTGCAGGAGCAGCCGGCTGGGTTGTTACGACTGGTGACTGTGTTGAAGGGGCTTCTCCGGTGCTGAAGGTGTTGACTACCCAGTCTCCATAACTGATTGCAGTGATGCCTCTCACCTTCCAGAAGTAGCTGCTGGAATAGTCCAGGTCGATATCGCATTTCCATGCGGTCGTTGTCAGGGCATCAGCTCCGGTTAACTCGACTACCGGGTCGGTAAAATCGCTGTCCCTGGCGAGTATAAACTCGTAGCTGTCTGCTTTTGCTATGGAATCCCAGGTGAATGATGGCCTTATCGTCATATCCGTTGAACCGGATGCGGGAAAGAAACCATCAGGTACATCGGCAAGAGCGATAGTGAATGACCATGTATCAGACCAAGGGCTTATCAGTGGCTCTATGGACCTCATCCGCCAGTAGTAGTCGTTGTTGCTCGTCAGTAGAGCTGAGTCTCCTCCACCAACTGCTTGGATATCATCACAGGCATAGTCACTGCTTCCTGTCCAGATATTGTCTATATGCTCTGCATCACGGTAGATAACCAGTTCATAGCTTTCGGCGCCGGTCAGTTCCTCCCAACCCATGAAAAGATGGGCGACCTGTTCACAGGAGCAGATGTCAACCGGCAGCATGCTTTCATCATCAGGCGCATCAAGCTCAGGTCCTGTTTTACATAAGATATCCTGGAAGCGGTAAATAAGCTGGTTGCCGCTGTCAAGAGCCCAGAGGTCGTTTTGCTCTTCGTTTCCCGATAATCTGGGGTAATGGGAAGAACTTATCAGGCCGCCGTTTATTTCAAAGCTGGTACCTGCTGGCAGTGACTCGTTTGCCATGTCAAATTCCACAACATCCTCACAGTATTCTGTTGCGCTGGGATTTAATGACCGTGTAATCCCTCCACTGGTTGTTGAGGACGGTTCCAGTCTCAGTGCGTACAGGGTCCCTTCAGTTCCCATGACAAATCCACCGATTTCCTGCCCGTCTGACAGGTCGGTGATGGTTTTATCGATTTGCTCCCATTCGGTTGATTGGTTGATAACCCAGCGCCAGATTCCTGCATCGGGAATATCGGTGGCGGCGTAGATAATACCGTTTTCGATGTAATTTACATCGCAGATTACCTGGACATCAGCATTATTACCGCCGACCTGCTCATCTATAATGGTAAAGCTGTCACCACCATCTGGAGAATAAGCTATCTGCCCGTTAGTGCCACCGGCAAAGAGCGTTCCATTCGGGGCGAGCGTCAGCATGTTTATACCTGGCAATCCTGTTTCCACTGCCTCTTCCAGCCAGGTGCGAGCCCAGTTGATGCTCTTACTCACCTCACCATTGGGCAGGGTGGCGTAGAGTGTTTCTTCGTCTTCTACCACAAGGTCGATTACGGGACCTGGCGCGTAGTGCCATTCCCAGGTGGTGCCACGAGTGTGTGATAATGCCATTTTGTTTCCACCGACCTCTGTAACATAGATAGTGTCATCGTCCTCGTAATAGGGGCTTAGCTTGAGGATAATTGTGTTGCTGCTGGTGTCCATTGTCAGCAGGCGGTACCAGTGGCCGTTCAGAGGGTCACCGGCACTGCACCAGATTCCCTCGGGGCCGAAGGCGCTGCTGGTGGTAGCAAAAAGGCTATTGCCGCTGGGAGTGACAGCGATATCGGCAATCTCTATAAATGTATCCATCAGCCCCATCTGTCGCCATCTATCTCCATCATCGGTACTTGCCGAGAGGGCGCTTTCATCAAGGGCGGTACCCGCACCGGGATTTTGCCCTGTGCCACAGTAGGCTATCTTGCCATCTTTACTCCAGCCTAACACGGCATTGCCGGGTCCGGTGGGCGGAACTGAGGACAGCTCCCAGGGTGGTGAAATATGAAAAGGAGTCTCAGTCCGTCTTATCTGGACGGTTAATGAACCACTGACAGGGTCGGTATCACCGGCCAGCAGCATTCCCGCTTCTATGGTTCCATAGTAGGCGATGCTGTGTACATTAATAGAAGTACCCCCATCGGCATCCAGACGGTGTGCGGTGCTGTCATCAAGCCAGTAAACATCATCATGGGCATCCGGGTCACGGTCACAGCTTACCAGGAGCTGACGTGAATCTTCCTCATCGCTGGAATAATCTGAGGGCAGTGCCAGCGATGAATGTACATATGAAACTCCTAAGGCATCACCACCGTTGCCAATCTCCACCGGATAGCCGGTGAAGCTGTCCCATAGCATGATTTTCAGGGCATGGTCCCACTTGCCGATGCATACGAAGGTTTTGCCCTGGTAGGCTGCGGCTACATCGCTGCCGGTTGAAGCTACTACCAGAATTGTCCTGTCTCTTGAATAATCGGGAGAAAATTTCAGTGCTGAAACCTCTCCGCCCACGTGTAGTGGGTCAATGGCCAGGTCCTGGTTTTTCCACGAGGACCACATATTTCCCAGTTGCAGTATCCATAACTGCCCTGTGCTGCTGTTATCTCCCCAACTCGATGTGCCAATGGCTATATCCCTGTAAAAATCCCCACCCTGTGCATAACCTGGCGAGATGCCTATCGTTTGTATATTGCCTGAAAGGCCGGGAACAAAGGTGTCTGCCCATTCCTTGCCGCCGTCAAAGCTTATATAGGCCTTTGTGCCGGCATCGGTAACCACCGCAATGGTGTTTGTGTCATCAGGGGCGATAGCTATAATGGAGGCAGGCAGCACGGCTCCTGCATCGGTCAGGGCATCATCTATTTCTTCCCAGCTTATCCCGGCATCTTCCGAGCGGTAGACTCCAGAGTATTCACCGTCTATGGCGTAGACTATTCCGCCGCGTCCAACGGCGATATCGCTGACTTCTGAAGGGCTGACGACGGTGTTATCATCCTTTCCGGGAACATTTATGGAGTTCCATTCCAGCGCAGGTTGTTTTGCTTCTGCCATGGATGGTAACAAAGCGGCACAGAGTAACAATGCTGCCAGTAACACGTAAATATATTTAAATCTCATTGAATAGCAATTATAAAGGCGAAATGTTAATTTCCTGTTAAGTTTATTTTATTATACTATAATGTGTGAGACTTAATAACTTCTTAATAATTGTCTGCCATACTGCTTGATTAAGAAACGACAAGAAACTGTTATTCCGAAATAAATTATTGGACTAATATATATGAAGGACAGGAAATGATAATGAAGGCATTAAAGGTGATGATAATAATTCTGTTGCTGTGCGGTGTCGGAATTATACCGACGGGCTGCAGTTCCGAATCGGAAGGAGACGTAGAGGATCAGGTAGTAGTCATAGAGCGTGGAGACCTGGTTATAGAAATCACCGCCGTCGGTAACCTGGAGCTATCCCGAAAGGAAGACTTGGATTTTGATATCTCGGGAACGGTGGAGGAGGTTATGGTGGAAGAAGGTGATTACGTTGAAGCCAATGAGCAAATGGCGGCACTTGACACCGCGGACTGGGAAGACAAAATAAGCAACCTGGAAGACATGTTGACAGCCAGTGAGCGTAATCTACAACAGGCGGAGATAAACCTGGAAAATGCCGAGTATGCGTTGGACAAGGCCGAAGAGGAGACCTCCACTACTGTGACAGGGGATATTATACAGCGGGAAGTAGATTCCTGGGAGATTGATATAAAAGAAATGCAGGTAGAGCTTGCCGGATTACGCCTGGGTGACTCCCTGAAAGCGGTTGCAGATGCACAGGAAGAACTTGATGAAGCAAAAAGTGAGAGCCCGATTATTAAAGCCCCTTTTGATGGTTTTATTACCAGGGTAAATGTTGAGGGGGGAGATGAGGTGATGAAAGGTACGGTGGCGGTGGTGCTTGCCGACCCTGCCATGTTTGAAGTTACGCTGCAGGTCAGTGAAATGGACATCTTTCAGATAGAGATTGGCGGGGAAGCCTGGGTGGAGGTAGATGCGGTGTCAGGATTGACTCTGCCGGCTACAATTACCAGCATATCGCCAACGGCTATTATTTCGCAAAGTATCGTTAATTACGTTGTAACAATAGAGGTGGAGTCGCTTGAACAATATATAGAGAGTTTACAGACAACTAAAGAAGAAAAGATGCCACTAGATGGTCCAACAGGAGAAATTCCTGAACATGTTCAACAGGCTATAAATGAAGGTAAGCTTAGCCAGGAGCAGGCTGAGGAGATGATGGAACAGAGGCAGCAGCAGGGACAGGGTCAAATGTCGATGATGTCGGCTATTCCTGAGGGATTTCAGCTCAAAGAGGGTCTGACTGTTAGAGTGAGTATTATAGCTGAAGGGAAAGAGGACATACTGCTGGTGCCGAATGTAGCAATCACCAGTCATGGAGGGCAGTCCTACATACGGGTGATGACAACCGAGGGTACTATCGAGGAACAGCCAATAACAACCGGTATCAGCAACGGACAGTATACCGAGATAATCAGCGGAATCGGTGAAGGCGAAGAGGTGCTAATTTCAACGTTACCGGCATCATCATCAGCAGCAGAGATGAGGCCACCGGGGTTTGTAGGAATGGGGAGGAAATAGTGATTCGCCTGCAGGATATAACCAAGAGCTATCCTATGGGTTCAAGAGAACTGGTGGTGCTTAGAGGAATAAATATACATATTAAAAAGGGTGAAATGGCAGCTATTATGGGGCCATCCGGCTCGGGCAAGTCAACCATTCTTAACCTGATAGGCTGCCTGGATACACCCAGTTCGGGCAGTTATTACATAGAAGATAAAGAGGTCAGCCAGCTTAATAGTCGTGAACTGGCGCAGGTTCGTGCAATGAAAATTGGTTTTGTATTTCAGCAGTTTAACCTGCTGCCCAGGCTATCTGCACTGGCTAATGTTGAGCTTGGCATGAGATATGCCGGTGGCAGCGATCGTGATCAGGCCATGGAGGCGTTGGACAGGGTTGGGCTAGCTGACCGTGCGAAGCACAGACCTACTGAGCTGTCGGGAGGTGAACAGCAACGTGTGGCCATCGCCCGTGCCCTGGTGAAAAACCCGCCACTGATTCTGGCAGATGAGCCTACCGGCAATCTGGATAGCCATTCCGGTAAAGAGATTGTTTCTATTCTCAGCACCCTGCATGATGAGCAGGGTGTTACCATGGTGATAATTACCCACGATGCTGACATTGCGCATCACTGCCAGCGAATAATACACCTTATGGATGGCATGGTTGTTTCTGAGGAGATACCGTGAATAAATGGTTGGAACCAGTAAGTAGTGCCTGGGTTGGAGTGGTAACCCACAAGTTACGCAGTTTTTTGACCATGCTGGGTATTATTATCGGTGTAGGGGCGGTCATTGCGCTGATGTCCATCGGCAGAGGAGCTGAGGCGGATATTCTATCCAATATCGAAACCCTT
>JAUUZT010000216.1 GCA_030589825.1 Dehalococcoidia bacterium | reverse complement strand
GCAACCTGATACCTTACACCTGTGCAAATGAGCTAAAGAAGGCCATTTATTTTTACTATTTAACAGGAACGAATGCGAGTAACAGTTTTGCTCCAGATGAACTCCTCAATCTACTTGTCCGACCTATATTTCGTAATATCATAACCTCTGTGATGTACAACCTCTCGTAGCTCCCTGCGAAAGGGAGCCCTCTCTCTCACCTGAGTAAGGGCTCGCGTTCGTTTTTCCTTAGTCACATCAGGATATCCAAGAGGTATAATGTGATCAACTGTAAATGACTCAGGAATAGCAAGCAACCTCTTCACTGCTGTCTCAGGCGGCCCCCAATGAACTGTTGCCCAGGCGGTGGCTAGCCCAAAACTGGCTGCAGCCAGTTGAATGGAATAAGCGCAGATAGCCAGGCTCTGCCGTAGCAGTTCCCTCCCTCTAAGCAGGGTGGGATATGCCTGCATTAATCTCCGGTCTCCACAAACAACGATTAAAACAGGCGCTCTAAACAGTTGGGATTGAACCGCTGCCTTGAAATTGAAGGTGGTATCCCTTTCCTTCGCTTCTTTGTAAACAGAAACAATCTCTTTCGATATCGCCCTCTTCATGGTAAAATCCTCTACCACCACGAACTCCCAGGGCTGGCTATTTGCTGCGGATGGCGAGTACCTCGCAATATCTAGTATTTTATCTATTACTTCCGTCGGCACAGGATCATCCCTGAACCTGCGACAACTCCTCCTGTCTCTGGCTAACTCCAGCAAATCCTGATATTCCATAGTTATCCTCCCTTACAATTGGTAAATGGAACATGCAAGCCGTTGACGGAAAGACCTCACATACACCGATTGTAAAAACTACTCAACCATCATTCCTATTGAACTATTATTATTCTATCACCAGGGTGATGGTTAGCAAACAGCCAACCATTGACATTGCCTGCTGAGAACCCTATAGTACTGAAACACTATAGGGATACTTATCCAAGGGTTGTTCTCTTGCGTAGAACCGACTCAAGATGCAGTAAAAATCCCTGAATGGCATACTCATTAAAACCCCGGAGGTGATATGACAACAGCAGAAGAAAAGATTAGCTATTTCTCCAATACTGGTACAGAAAATACAATTGAAGTATTTTCCATCTCAAAGCTCAGGGCCGCAGAACTTGGAATAAAAACCATACTGGTAGCATCTACTACAGGGGCGACTGCTGTAAAGGCTGCAAAATTTTTCATCGGGATGAAAGTCATCATAGTAACTCATGCTGCAGGATTTAAAAAACCGAATACTCAGGAGTTCACCGAGGAAAACAGGAGGAAAGTTGAGGCATACGACGGGCAAATACTCACCACCGTACATGCCTTCGCCGGGCTTAGCAGAGCAATGCGTAAAAAATTCGATATGTATCTGCTGGGAGAAGACGTAGCTAACACTCTGCGTATCTTTGGACATGGTACGAAGGTAGCATGCGAAATTGCCCTCATGGCAGCTGATGCTGGACTGGTTCGCACCGATGAGGACATCATCTCAATAGGCGGCACCAGCGAGGGAGCCGATACTGCCCTCGTATTGAAACCTGTTAACTCCGATGATTTTTTTGACTTAAAGGTCAGAGAAATTCTCTGTAAACCACGTTTCTAGTTTTTTCTGTTATGCTGCCAGCAAAAGGCTACCTTGAATTAAACTAACAGCATAGGGACTCTATTTAGTATAAGGAGATAGATATGATAACAGGCATGGATCACTTTAGCTTCACAGTAAGCAACCTGGAAGAAGCAATCCACTTTTTCTGCGACGTACTGGGATTAAAAGCAAATCCAATAGTGGAAAGAAAAGGTAGCTTCCCCGAAAAACTTGTTGGGGTGCAAGGCGCCGGATACAGACTATGCAATGTGTTAACCCCAGATAATGTTGTCCTTGAACTTATGGAATACACGTATCCCAAAGGGACAACTTTAGATTTAAATACCTGGAATACGGGAGTTGCACATGTGGCTGTTAGGGTTGATGATATCCAGAAGACATATGAAGAGCTCACTCGTAAAGGTATCAAGTTCCGCGACGAACCATTTATCCGACCCCTGTCAGACCCCAAAAACCCACAGGGTGTTCTGGGCTATATTAAAGGGCCAGATAATATTACCGTGGAATTTATCGGGCCAGTTAAATAGGCCTTATAGCTTATTGTCCTGATTCAAAAGCATAGAGGATATAAATAGCTACCCCTTTCTGCCACGTAGTGCAGAAATAATAAAACCTATCGCCGTAAAAGTCAGTGCTGCCAGCATAGTATCCCGCATACCATTTGTTATAGATAAACTTAATATCATTTTTTCTGTCAATCCCTGGGAGGTTAGTCCCGCAGCATGGGAAAGACTGCTGGAGGCAAATAGACTACCAGCTATCGCAAGCCCAATTGACATACCAAGTTGACGAAGTAACCCAACCATGGCAGCAGCCGTACCAAGTCTCTCCTGTGAGACAGCGCCCATAATAGCGCTAGTGTTAGGGATAGTAAAAAGCCCCATTCCTAATCCAATTATTGCCAGTACCGGTATTATTTCTGTTACTGAAGTATCAATGCTGAGCCTCCTGAGTAATAACATACCTGCAGCAACCAACGCCAGACCTGTGCCACATAGCAAGCGAGTACCCCATTTGTCAGAGAACCTCCCGCTGAAGGGAGAGACCACCAGACGCACGGCAGGAACAGTAACCAGCAATAATCCCGCCTCGGATGCCGGAAGAGAAAGACTTTGAATCAGATAGAAGGGCATCGTGAAATC
>JAUUZT010000148.1 GCA_030589825.1 Dehalococcoidia bacterium | reverse complement strand
TCCTGTAACTTTAATTATTGCTGAATCGGGGAGGGGATGCAGCTTTACAAATTTCCCCAGCTCATCTTTGTGTTCATACAGAAGGACTGAGATCCATTCCCTCGTGGGAATGAGCAGGTTTGAATCGAAACGCCTTACAGCATCACTGATGATGGTCTCCAGATTTTCATCATCCAGCTTTTCTACCTGATGAATATTCCCAAGAAACCTGGAATACCTGAAATGTTGGGCTCTGTTTGAGGACGTGAGCAAAACGTCGAGATGAATATTTTTGTTGCCTGAAAAACTCCTGAGAAGCGGGAGTACAAAGGGAGAGTTATCGTCTATAACAAGAATCCTTATCGAACGGGAACCAAAATCCTGGGGTGTCGCTAGAGGCATACTATTTTTACTTGATGCGAGTATCGTAAATTTAGCTACTTTTTTCAGGGCTTAGCGTTTCCCGGGATATTTTTATA
The DNA here is from genome assembly GCA_030589825.1 of Dehalococcoidia bacterium. GTDB lineage: Bacteria > Chloroflexota > Dehalococcoidia > GIF9 > AB-539-J10 > JAUUZT01. The sequence goes on along the minus strand of JAUUZT010000148.1, from coordinate 3,244 downwards.
TAAAACCCTCCACTGAAATTAGTCGGTGAAGGGTTACTGGTAACTCAGCTGAGGGAAACTAATTTAGCTTGCTGCTCAGGTATTTCCCCAGTGATTTGCCTGCCTTGGCGTAGGCTTCAGAAATCCTGTAACCCGTATCATAATCATGGCCCATGGCACCGCTTCCAGGTGATTTCATCATGGTCATCACCAATAGCTCCTCGTCTCCTTGGAGAAATATGAGCTCCAGGTTGATCATTGCCGATTTTCGGGAAACCCCAACGTTGTACCCGGGCTCGATAAAAGTTGTGTGGACCAGCAGGGTTATTTCTGCTTCCACATCCTTGCCCGATTTAATGAAAGGGGCATAATCTCCTAAAAGTTCTTCAAATTTTGGTTCATAGCGTATGGGTCTGTCATTGAACCACTTTTCCTCCCATAAATCTCCTTCTCCGGCCTCATCCTCATTCTTATCGCTTACCTTCTTGTCCACATAGTCAGCCTCCACATCGAATTTCCCTACCCCCAATCCGCTGTAGTCATATTCAAGTTTTAGCTCCGAGATACCCTGCAGGCTATTGATATTTCCTGACACTACCTTTATTTTCTGACCAAATGAAGCAATGGATATCAGGCAAAGCAGGCACACCGTTAAGAATCGATCTTTTTCCATAGCTAAGTTTTTATACTGTAATTATTAAAGTTTATATTTTTGAAGTTGCCTTATAAAAGTCTCCTGTCTGGTTCAGATACAATTTTATTGCTCAATCTAAAATACAAAATATTTCAATAATCAAAGGCCATATATAGCGCACCTACTAGAAATCCAGGAACTGCAAATATTGGAGGTCCATTAACGCCTGCAATTATTACATATTAAATACTCTTATCCATGCTGTAACTACTTCACATTCAACGAACTTTTTATAATTGCTAATCTAGAGGTAACTTGTTTTGGCAAAGCACTTCAAAAAATTCTAATGTATAAAGCCTTAAGATATGTGCTGATCTTATCCGGACTACTTCTTGCAGTTCAATGCCAGAAGGATTGTGATATCGTGTACACGCTGTATGATCGTTATATTTATGAGGAGGGTGATTCATTGATATATATGTGCAGTGATGGAACATCAGATACCTTCCGGGTAGAGAAGCTCTGGTACTCAACCACTGTTGAAGAGTATCCGGAGCGAGGCTTTAGTGATAAGACATGCACGTACCGCTTCCAGGAATGCAATCTCTACCTGCAGAACCTGAATAATTACTGGGAGACCGTTGAGGATAATATGATTGCCACCAGACGGATTAATACTAGTGGGCTCTTGATCCGATACTACGGGGAGGAGCAGGATGATCAGAACCGTTCATGCTCATACATAAGGAGCGGAAACGAAGAAGAATTTAAAGGATATATAGCAGATAATTGCTTTGAGGGTCTTACCGGTAGTAGCCGTTTCTTCGAAGGGAAGGAGTATCATAATGTGTTTTCTTATGAGATATTTATCGAAGCAGGGGAAGGCTTCGATGCCATCCACTACAAGATATACTGGAACCTGTCTCACGGGATAATTCGCTTCGAAAACCTGGCAAAAAATCCGGTAATAAGCTGGGATCTGGATGGTAAATTAACTCCATTCCCCTAACGATTGAATCTGTTGAATTGCAGAACTGCGATTGCTTATAGTAGAGAGGCACTCCCAATAAAAAAACCCGACCATTGCTGATCGGGTTTCTTGTTGGTGGTGACTCAGCTGAGTCACTCCAAGCCCTTCACCGATTAACTTCAGTGGAGGGTTTTTTTATGCCCGGACGTGTAGTCAACTCTCTGAGACAGAAGGAGGAGCAAGTACAGTATGGTATCTGAGATAAGGTATACGGGTTACTTGAAGAACTCCAACTCCTTCAACTGAATAGTCGCTTCAAGCTCCTGTAGCCTCACATACCTCTCGGAGAAGCTGAGAGTTCGATGTCAACCTATTACAAGGAATATCTATTATTAAGAGGTTGAGCAATAATAAAACCCGACCCTCTATAGGTCGGGGCTGTAAGTGACAGTGGATTAGGTATTAAAGGTCAGTCTTGTATTCTTCGTAGTCTGCCGGTGATAAAGCATCTTTAAGATAGACCATTAAGAGTTGTGCAAATATGTCTCCAGAGCCTACGTAACGATACACAAAGACACTATCTATTGACTCATACGAGACAGGTATACGATAGAGCCAGCTCTCATCGGCCCATAGTCTGGTCATCTCAATCCAGAGTGTGTCTGGTTCAGGGAAAACCCATGTCCTATCAAGAACGTGGGTCATCAGGCGGTTCCCATTCTCATCTAATATATTAGCATCTGGAGTGTTATAGCATCCAAATCCTGTCCCGTCAGGGTAATTAATGCCAACGCCATAAAGGGTGTCGATAGAGGCAAGGGTATCCAGTATTGCTAGATAAGTAGGGTCTTCGTATGAACTTGCAGATTTCTGGTAGCTGTCTTCGCATGAGGCGAGGACGATCAGGGCAATGGCTAAAATAATCAGTAATTTTTTCATTGTTGGGTTTTAGGGTTAGAGTAATATACGTGTATAAATTAATAAAGTTGTGGTTAATTAAAGAAGTCCAAACCCTTGAGCTGTATAGTAGCTTCCAGCTCTTGTAGCCTGACGTACCGTTCAAAGGAAGACAGCGTTCTATGACCTGTCACCTTCATTATCACGTAAGGCGATACTCCACGAAGCACAAGGTTGGTAGCAAGTGACCGTCTTGCAGTATGAGTAGTCACCAGTTCCCACTTCTCCTTCTTAGAGAGTTGCCTCACTCCACCCTGAGTTATGCGAGTCTCGATGAAATCACTGATACCTGCTCTCATTGCTACCACCTTCACGTATTCGTTCATCTTCTGGTTACTTGGTTTGTGAGGTAACACACCGTTGTACTTGTTCAGGATAGCTTCAACGTAAGGGTGCAGGGGAATTGTGCAGAGTTCGCCTGTCTTAGCACTTCTGACGCTGAGAATACCGTCCACGACTCTCTCTCTACTCACCCTATCCCAATCATCGAACCGTAGTCCGGTGAACGCACCAATGATAAAATAATCCCTCGCTTTATCCAGCTTACCTGTCAGATTTATGGTAGATATTTCTGACAGTTCATCTTCAGTAAGATATATGGTATCGGCTGTCTCCATACGTTGCTTAAAGTGCCTGAAGGCTTCGTTGGTGTGCAGACCTTCCATGAAAGCAGACTGCATAACTGCTTTAAGAGCCTTGAATCT
>JAUUZT010000062.1 GCA_030589825.1 Dehalococcoidia bacterium | reverse complement strand
GGGGGAGATTGGGGAACAAGTGTTTCGCCGGCTATTGCCATAGCAGGTGCTTCTCCGAAGGTAAATATATTGGTGAATATAGTACTGGTGTACGCATGTTTAGCTATCTGCTTTATAGTAGCGCAATTGCTGGCTAATTCTCCATATGGTAGAAATATGCGGGCTATTAGAGAGGACGAAGTTGCCGCTGAAGCCATGGGAAAAAACAAGGGCAAATATAAAGCCCAGATATTCATGCTGGGTTCAGCTATGGCTGGATTGGCTGGAGGGCTTTATGCACAGTATCTACAATACGTCTTGCCCGATATGTTTATGCCAATAGTTACCTTTACTGTGTGGATAATGGTTTTATTAGGTGGCCCTGCCAACAATTGGGGAGTATTGCTGGGAGCAGGTCTGGTTGAGATTTTCGACAGGGGTGCAAATTTGGTTAAAGATTACATAACACTGCCTACTGACCCCAGTAATTTGCAATATATCTTGTTCGGTGCTCTAATCTTGTTTGTTCTGCTCTACCGACCGCATGGTTTGTTAAAGGAGAGTGCTATTAAGACCAGGGCTATAGACAAGGCAATCGCTATGCGAAATGCTATAAGTAGTAAGAGAGAAGAGTAAATAGTTCAAGGTTCTCGCCCATTAAAAATCATATGAATGAGACATTATTAAAGATAGATAAAGTTAGCAGACACTTTGGGGGGGTTTATGCCGTTGATGGGGTGAGCATGGATATTAATAGTGGAGGTATATGGGGATTAGTTGGACCTAACGGTAGTGGCAAATCTACGTTATTTAATACCATACTTGGACTTTATCACCCACATAGTGGGGGGGTTTATTTCAAGGGAGTGCGCATTGACAATTTAGCTCCATATCAGATATACGATATGGGATTGGTAAATGCTTTTCAGATACCTCGTCTATTTCCCAGTATGACAGTACTGGATAATATGCTGGTTGCGGCGAGGGGACAGATGGGCGATAGCCTGTTCAACAGTCTTTTCTTAAGGCAGCAATGGCAGGAACAGGAGAAGGGATTGGTTGAGGAAGCAATGGATATCCTTGATTTGATTGAATTGGGAGGTCATACTTTCTCTATTGCCGGAGAGCTTTCAGGAGGACAGAGAAAGCTCCTGGAGATTGCCAGGTCTCTCATGGCTAAACCGACGCTTTTAATGCTCGATGAGCCGGCAGCAGGAGTAAACCCCATTTTAGGTAAGAAGATATTTAAAAAATTACATGAGCTATCGGGTAGAGGGACCACCTTTTTCATAGTTGAACATAGACTTGAGATACTATTTGAGTTTGCATCGTGGGTTTATGTAATGGATAAGGGAAAAAGAGTAGCGGAAGGGAAGTCCAGTGATATATTAGAAGAACCTGCTTTTTACCAGGCTTATCCGGGGAAAGAATAGATGCAAGCTATCCTGGAAGCAAAAAATATTGAAGCCGGTTATGGTGACGTTGTTATAATCAGGGATATTACTATGGATATCGCAGCAGGGGAGATCGCAGCTGTCGTAGGCCCCAACGGTAGTGGTAAATCGACCTTAATAAAAAGTATCCTGGGCTTTGCAACGTTGTTTCGAGGAAGTGTTATTTTCATGGGAGAGGAAATTACTGGAATAGCTTCCAATAAGGCGGTAAATCTGGGCATAGGCTATGTTCCTCAAATTGATAATGTGTTTTCCAATTTAACCATATTGGAGAACCTGGATATGGGGGCCTACAGTCGTAAGGGTAAAGATTCTATTAAAGCCAGCAAGAAAGGAATCCTTGAAATATTTCCTGAACTAGAGGCTAGAAAAAAAGGATTGGCTGGAAACCTGAGTGGTGGCGAGAGACAGATGCTTGCTATAGCCAGGGCAATGATGGCTGAGCCGAAAGTACTGTTACTGGATGAACCACTGGCATCTCTGTCTCCCAAGCCGTCGGCAGTTATCGAGTCCAAATTGAAGCAAATTAGCAAGGCGGGAATAGCCATAATAATAGTGGAGCAAAATGTTAGGAAAGCTCTGGATATCTCCAATTGGGGATACGTTATCGTCAATGGTGCTCTTGTCATGAAAGGTAAGTCTACAGAATTGCTTGCTGACGATTCATTTAAGAAACGATTTCTTGGATTGGAGCAAGAAAATTGACAGGAACGAGTTAATTTATACATAATTAGAGGTTAATTATCTAAAAAGAAGGAGTGAGTTATGGGAAAGAAAATATTACTTATAGTGGTGGCGTTGAGTCTTCTGATTCCAGCCTTCGGATGTGCTGGAGGAGGTTCTGACGACACGGTCAAGATTGGGGCACTTTTGGATACAACAGGCGCATTGGGTCCTATGGGAATAAGGATAATGAATGGAGCCAGGCTGGCGGTTGAGGAGATCAATGCTGCGGGTGGACTATTAGGAAAACAGGTGGAGCTGGTGGAAGAAGATGGTAAAACTGACCCTGGTCCTGGTTTTGACAGGGTTAAGAAATTGATCGAGATAGATGGTGTAAAGGTAATCGCAGGTCCTATGATCACCGGTACCTCCCTGCTGGCAATCCCTTATGTGACAGAACAGCAGGTTCCAGTGATATCACCATCAGCAACAGGAATTCAGCTTTCACTAGAGAACGGCACAGAGTGGTTCTTCCGCACCTGTCTCCGTGATGATGCCCAGGGCATGGTGATAGCAGACGAAATAATAAATAGGGGTTACACCAAATTAGCCTCTATAGTTCTTGATAATACCTATGGCAAAGGTGTGGAAGAGGCTGTGATTAGTCGCCTTAGTGATGAAGGCTGGACAGGCGAACATGTAGTGTCAATACATTATGATGAGGGGGCGAGGGATTACCGTAGTGAATTACAGAATATTAAAGATGCAGGTGCTGATGCGGTTCTCTGCTGTTCTTACTGTGATGATGGTATTATAATCTTCAAGCAGGCAATGGATCTGGGCCTTGAAGGAATGGCATGGATAGGTTGTGATGGAAACTACGGCTCAGGACTGTTCAAAGATGCAAAATCTGCTGAGTTTATGGAAACTGCATTTGCTTTTGGTACCAGGACAGTGGGTGCAGGTTCACAAAATGATCATTTCGTTGATGCTTATACCGAGAAATATGGTGAGGCGCCTGAGGTCTATTGTGATACCATGTACGACGCGGTATGGTCAGCCGCCAAAGCAATTGAAGCCGCTGGAGAATATGACGGCGATGCCATAAGAGTTGCTCTGACCAATATTAAGTTCGATGGCGCCACTGGACCGATTGCATTTAATGACATAGGCGATCGTACTTCTGGTGCCTTTGAGCTATGGGAAGTCGTAAAAGATTCTTCTACTGAGACTGGTTATAAGAATAGTCAGATATCAGTAATTACTTGGGAATCATAAACTCTAAACTAGTAATTATATATTAAGTGAACTTTGAAAATCAGGATGCCAATTGAGTGTTGGCATCCTGATTTTATAAACTATTCTTGCAGGAGAATATGGATGATACTTAGTGGAGAAGTTGAAAATCTTAACATAACTGTGCTGGCGGAAGATTCTGTACTTTACGAAAGTCCTTACCTGGCGCAGCATGGTGTCTCCTTTTTACTCGAAGCAGTCAGTGAAGGAGAAACGAAAAGAATCCTGGTGGATGTTGGGCAGAACTCACAGGCTCTGCTTCACAACATGTCGCTGATGGATGTTTCAGCTTCAAGTATTGATACTATCGTACTGACGCATTGTCACTATGACCATACACAGGGAGTGGTGAAGATGCTGGAGCAAATCGATAGAAATGACGTAAGAATAGTGGCTCATTCTGACATATTTCGTCCTCACTTTATCACAGAACCAGAGCTAAGATATGTAGGTATTCAGCCTGAAGACTCAAGGGAGAAGATAGAAGCTGCCGGTGGTCATATCTTATTAGGTAAAGAACCCTTTCAGCTAATGGCAGGTATGAGTACCACAGGGGAAGTCAGCAGGCAAACGGATTTTGAGGAAGTAGGTATTGCCCTGAAGACGAGAAAGGATGGAGTAGTAGAGGATGATAACATGCTTGATGATATCTCTGTTATTGCCAAGATTAAGGGGAAAGGGATTGTAGTTGTCACCGGCTGCAGTCACGCTGGCATTGTGAATATAATGCTCCAGGCAAAGGAAATGACTGGTTGTGACCGTATTGATGGAGTAATCGGCGGCTTTCACCTTGTCGAGGCGCCTGAAAAACGAATACTGCGAACCGTAGCAGAGATTGCAAAACTAAATCCGTCAAGGATTATTGCGGGGCATTGCACCGGTTTCAGGGCACAAGTAGAACTTTATCTTGCTTTCAGGGAGAAATTTGTACCACTACGCACAGGGATGCGCCTGTCATTCTAAAAAGAAATACTGGCCACCGTTCAGATGGCCAGTATTTTAAAATATTATATAAAGTTTATAGGTTATTCAGTTCTTCTTGCGGCGTAGCAACAGCAGGTCAAAGATAATCCACCCAAAGGCAACAACTACAGCTGCCCAGAGCAGGGTAATGTTTGAGTTTCCAATCTGATAAGCCTCTCCACCAACGGGAATGTAGTAACCAGGCCCTCCATCATCGATGATTGTACCATTCGCGGTCAGGTCATCATCTCCTAACCCGCCGTCAGTCAATTCAATGGTAATGACGTTGTCCCCATCGTTATCACCCATTGGAAGCTGGTACCAGTGATCTGTGGGCTCGCCCTGAGTTGGCCCGTATTTCCAGTATTCCGAGTTCACAGGCAAGGGGTCAGGCAGGGTAATGGTCACCATTGCGGTCTGGCCGTTTTCCAGGCCGGTTATTTCAAAGGAGAAAAGTCCGTGAGGGAATGAGATGTCAGGTTTTCCTTCGTCCGGGAGGGTTGTGGGGTCTATAGCAGCAGTATTGCCGATTGTACTGGGGTCAGAGTCTACATAGACCGTACCGGTACCGGTGGTGGAGGTAAATGGTTCCTCCACCTTGGTAATGGCATAGATTGTCTCAGGGGTGGTGGTTCCGAAGACCGCGTCCTGGTCTCCGTCGCCATCAATATCGCCGATTTCGAGATCAGTTATCGGATGGTTGGCTTCGTATGGTGCCCATACCATGTCACCATAGCCATCACCGTTGTTGTCCATACCGTCAAAGGCATAAACCCGACAGTTTTCGGTAGCGGCAACGACCTCGTTTTTATAGTCACGGTCAACATCGCCTATGGCGAGTGACTCGCCATAATAATTGCCTCTGTTCCAATCAAGGGAATAGCGCCATATCTTTTGTTCGGTGTCATTATCGATATCTATTGCGAATAAAGTATCGTTGTTATTCCCTGTAATAGCAGCTATTTCAACGCCTGGTTCTCCGTCAAGGTCTCCCAGTTCGATATCCGTGATGTATTTCCACTCCGCAGCAAAAAAGCTGTAAAGAGGCTCGCCTCCCTCATCGCCATCGATGGCCAGCACCCAGCCTCCTGTGGGATATGGCTCAATGGAGCCATAAAATGGTGCCACTACCTCGTTATCTCCGTCTCCATCCACGTCACCTATCTCTACCGTGGTCCCTGAGATATCATGGTCTAACCATAGCAGGTTTCCACTGCTGTCAAATACGTATAGTGTACATGGTTCTGATTCTCCGATAGCAGCCACGTCCATGCCATCTTCCCCGTCAAGCTGTCCAACTGCCAGGTCACTGATTTCTCCTATATTATCTACTGGCCAGCCTTTCAGGTCATTTCCGT
>JAUUZT010000211.1 GCA_030589825.1 Dehalococcoidia bacterium | reverse complement strand
TGAAGGTGATCTGCCTGATACCTTCTTTTGCCATTGCTTCCTGTAAGGGAACGTTTGGAAAACCGGTGGCAACATCTACCCCTTCTATCTTTAGAATCTTTGCTACTGCAGTATCAACTTTCATTAAATTCGCCTCCTTTATATTCATCGCACACTAGAATAAAATTGATTAATTTAATTCATGGTTGTTTTATCATCTCTATCTTCTAATATTTTTATTAATTAATCAAGGGGGATTAGCAATTCACAACAGCACCAACCCCTGATAAAAGAGAAAGTAGCGACCATGGCTCCTCTATGATAGAGTTCAGGCAGGCATAAGTAAATGTTAGTCTTCCCGATTTAATAGAAGGATTATTACAGACATGAGAAATAAAATCGTATTAATATCTATTTTACTAATATTACTGACCTTCATCGGCAGCGCTATTGCCTGCAAACCCAGTCCTTCAGCAGTTCCCAACGAGAACGCCATTCGGGCTTATGCCGACCCGGCGACAGAGACAACTTTACAGGGGCTAAGCGAGAATAACCTGGTAAAATACACCCAATATGCCAACTCGGAATTCAAAACTGCGGTAACTCAAGAAATATTGAAAAAGACAGCGGACCAGGTAAACAGTCAGCTTGGCAATTACGTATCCAGAGAATTCTTATGGACAGGGGAACAAGATGGATATATTATTGTTCATTACAAGGCGAAGTATGTCAAAGGCGAGGTGGGGGTCAGAATGGTTTTTGACAAAGACCAACTTGTCGCCGGGCAATGGTTTGAATAATCCCTCTCAGTTTTCCTTACACCGCACTGGCACGGAAGCGTATTAGCGCTATGATGCCGAATATAGAGGCAAAGGCAACAAGTGCCAGCATTTCCGGAACCGCAGCACTGAAATCAGCACCGAAAACCAGTAACTTGTTAAACCCTGTATTTGCCCAACCATGAGGGGTTATCTTAGCAATGAACTGCATCCATCTGGGGGTAATAAAGAGAGGCCACCAGCAGCCGCCAAGTGGCGCCAGTACCAGTGAAGTAAGCACAGCAATTGCCGAGGCACTACGCTCGGTCCTGACCAGCGTAGCCAGCATTAAACCAAAAGCGGAGGACATAATAACCATCAATAGTGACAGCAATATAGCCCCAAAAGGTGAAGTGCCAAGGTCCAGCTTAAAAAACAGGATGCCAACCATCCAAAATATCGTAATCTGAATCAGTCCTTTGGCAGCCGTACCCATAAATATTCCTCCCAGAATTGACACACGTTTGACCGAACCGGACAGCAGTCGCTCCAGGGTATTATTCTGTCGCTCTCGGACTATATTTTCCGCTGAGATGGCGGCAGTAAAGAAAACAAACATGACCAGATAGCCCGGAATAACGAAATTTGAGGGCTCCTCTGCCCTTATTTCCCCTACCTTTTCCACCTCAAATTCTATAAGTGTTGACCTCATGGGTATATTTCCCTGTGCCGACAGGAATTCTGGCAATTCCTGCCCGATACGAGCCACGTCTGAAGTATCATCAAGCCATCCCTCCAGCAGTAGTTCACTGATGGCTTCGCTGGTTATGTATTGCATACCAACGTAGGAGGCAATAGTCTCTGCCATAGAGTTAAGAGCAGCCCTGTCATAGGTAGCCTCCGGGTCAACAATAACCTTGAGGTTGCTACCATAACCCCTGGTTATTCCTTCGGTGAAGTCTTCAGGAAAAGCCACAAAGCCGGCCAGTTTCTGATTGGCTACTGCCCGTTTAGCCTCCTCAAAATCATCATCCCAAACTATAATTACCTCACCAGGCTCAAGGTCAAGCTCGTCTTCTGTTTCCATCTCCTCAATAATAAAATGACTACGTCCTTCCCTATCTTCCTGAGTAACTAGATGTAACTCTAACCTCTCGTCCTCACTGCCTACACCGCTCATGGCAACACTGAACAGAATCACAAACATGAAAGGAAAAAGTATCGCAAAAACCAGTGCCTGCCGGTTCCTGGAAAATATCCTTAAATCTTTCAGTGCGATGAACCACATATGCCTCAATGATGTCATAATTTACTACCTTCTCCCCGGCACAACTCTGAAGAAAATGCGGCTAAGTCCCAGGCCAACTACAGTAACTCCAGCCAGTATGCTGAGCTCTTGTGCGACACTACTTAAAGAGCCTCCCTCCGTAATTATCGCCGTGAATGCAGCGTTGGCATGGGTATTGATAGATAATTGACTGACAGTGTACATGGCTGAGTCAACAGGTATCGGTAAAAAAGTTCCACTTGTCATAACCATAGCCATAGTAAAGAAGACAGCAATCCAGGTAGCAGCATCTTCACTACGAACAACAGAGGCAATAACAAGCCCGATAGAACTACCCGCAGTGGCAAAAAACAGCGCAACAATGAGCGCCTGAATAAATGAGAACGGCGTAAATATTTGAAAAATTAAATATGCCAGCGCCAGGAGTATAAACGTCTGTAGCACTCCGCGAGATACACTGGCCAGAAACTTTCCCAGGAAAAGCTCACTGACCCCCAGGCGAGTGGTCAACAGCCGCTCTAATGTTCCATTCTTCTGCTCCTCAACTATAGTCCTGGCGCTTAAGGTTATGGCGAAGAGGACAAACATAGTAACAATACCAGGCAGAAATTCATGCACAGGGTCAACTCCACCCCCAATCGTCTCTTCAACAACTCCTACCATAGGGGACTCACGTTCCCTGTCCAGTAGTCCCTGCACGGTGGTCTGTATGATGTCCCTGCCAATACCATTGTCAACCAGTGCTCTCTGGACTTGCTTTTCCAACTGAATTTCCTGGCTCATCTTTTCTGCCTCCCCCTGAACCAGGCTGGCCACTATCTGCCCTTC
>JAUUZT010000193.1 GCA_030589825.1 Dehalococcoidia bacterium | reverse complement strand
TGAAGAGGTGGATAAAAATATGGTCACAGACAAAAGTATTTGTAGATACTATCTTGGAGGGAGAGTACGATAATACAAAGTATTAATGAATAGCTAAAGCAACTCAAGGAGGAACTTGACGGGAGCGACTCCGCTACAATACAGGACGCTCTTTCTGATGAGGAAGGGCATCTGAGCTTGAGTATATCGGCGAGCCTACCCTCGGAGAAATAAATATTTCCGGAGCTTCAAGTATCGGAAAGAAATAGGACTTCCCTTTTTATATCTGGGTAGCGTTGACACCAAAGAGGCCCTTTGTGTTATTCTGGATGTAATCCTATCCTGTTTCTATTCAAAGTATGATTAAGGTACTTACGGCTGTAAAGGAGTAAATAATGAGATTAGCCAACAAGGTTGCCATAGTAACTGGAGGAAGTCGTGGTATAGGACGGGCAATATCCTTATCCTTCGCCCGCGAGGGAGCCAGGGTTGCTGTTGTCAGCAGGAATAAGAAGCTCTGTGATGAGGTAGTAACCCGGATTCTGAAAGAAGGAGGGGAGGCTATCAGTATTCAAGCCGATGTTGCCAGTGAAGCGGATGTTGTCAAAATGGTCGAGCAAACAAAGGGCAAGTATCAACATATAGATATACTGGTGAACAATGCGGCAGTGAACCTGCCATACCGAACGGTTGCCGAATTAACGCTTGATGAATGGAACCAGATAATTGGTGTTAATTTAACCGGTACCTTTCTTTGCTGCCATGCAGTAGTACCACAGATGATTGCGCAACGGTCTGGGAGAATAATCAATTTCTCGTCACTTGGAGGACGTATTGCAGCGGCGGGCAGGGCTCCCTACAGGTCATCTAAAGCAGCTATTATTAATTTCAATGGTTGTCTTGCTGCAGAGGTCAAAGAGTTTGGCATTAACGTTAATACAATTTGTCCCGGCGCTGTAGAAACAGATATGCTCAGCGAAATCACCGGTGGTGAAATTCCAAAACATGCTATGCCCCCGGAAGAAATTGCAAAGGTGGCAATCTTTCTTGCATCTGATGAGAGTAGCGCCATAACAGGTACCGCTATTGATGCTTTTGGGCCTGGCAATCCCCTGTTTGGAGTATCGCCTTCAGTTCGTCGACCGAAATAAAAAATTGGCTACGAATTTATTATCCGCCAGATATAGATGGCCTTGTATCTCAGATACGGGCTATTTTTAGAGTTTTGTCAGTAGAAAAGCTATGCCTTTCCCGAATTCTCGGGCTATGCTCACTGTTTTTGCATTGTCATCCTGTAATTAACTATTCTCTATTAAGTAAGTTGTCACTGCTGATTCAACGCCCTTAAGCTCTTCCACGGTCTCAAAACTTGTACCCTGATTGGGTATTGACTGGAATATGGATATTGTGTCTGAGAGGTCATAACCGGTAGAGACAAACACCTGGTGCATCAACAGGAAATGTCTGAAGTAGGTCATCTGGAAGGCGATATAGGCATTGTTCAGTTGAGCTGGCCGCACACCCCAGATTTCTTCCAGTTCATCTCCCATCCCTTCAATCAACTTGGCTTTGCGGGAAAGGGTGCTTTCTTCTGTTATCTCACCGGAATAGTACTGTGCATACAGCTCGGAAAGTTTATTGTAATACTGCTGATAGACAAGGCTTAAACGAAGCTTACTATCATATTGTTCATTCAATGTCCTGTAGACTGCTGAATCTCTGCCAAATTTCTTTTCGGTGAAAAGCAGGGCAGCATTGTAGCTGATTATCTCGGCAGAAGGCTCTTCTATCCCTTTAGACGAGTCAATTTGTTCATGCCAGTCTTCATGAAAAACAACGTGGATAAACCTGGAAAGAGGTGCTTGCATCAGGGAGCTGGTGACAGGAGTCTCGACACCAGCAATTGCCTGGATACTGTAAAAGAATACGTCATAACCTTCCAGGTTATAGTTTTCAGGCTTTCCTTTCGAGCATAGTAATAATGGGTCATCCAGTGAATAAGGAAGTGTCAGGCAAGGCGTGTAAAAGAAATAATCATAGCTTTCCAGCTCATCTGAATAGGTTTGGAAGTTGTCTGTTTCCTTTAAGCCCAGGTCCTGCTGGAATGCCTTTATTTCTTCCACAAGTTGCATTCGTTCCTGCAATTCATCGGATAGTTCTGTCTGAGGGCGAGACAGGTTGCACCCTGTGGTTGATATGAGCAACACAGAAAGTAAAACAAGAAAGGCCTTTTTCAACATAGTCATCTTGTACCTGCAAGTCTTATACACAAAAGCGCATTAATCATACTAAATCTTACACTTCTATTCCTGCTATCAGTTCCTAAATGTTAACACCAGACCAGTCTGACAAACAATGGAATCCACCTTAGGACACTACTACATAAATCATGCTTTTTTGTTAATCATTTTAATCTCTCCTCACTTCATTTTGTCTTTAACCATGGGGCCAACTAATTGGCCATGGTTTTTATATCATCCTTCTGTAAATCTAATAAACGTTTTAGAAACAACTCAAGGACAGGGTCATTAATAGCTTCACCATCACAGGTAATTCCCCTGTTATTGGTCTTACCAGTAGTGGCCGCTTATTATTTCCCATTCTCCCTCTATCCCTTCAACGTTGGGAGGAACATCCTTGAATTGTTGCCTGAGTTCGTCAATATCCTCCTGAAGCATCTCTAAGTATTTCTTTGGGTGTTTGCTTTGCCGGCTGTTTACTACCTTGTCCTGCAACAGGGTGTGTAATTCATGATTAAAATCTTTGCCAGGGCAACGTATCCGTGGTCCGCTTCCCCAAAAAGCTTTCATCATTACGAACTGGTTAGTTTCACAACCGCATATGCTGCATTTGTAGACCTGTTTTGACCTCCATACGTCTCCACCTTCCAAACCGTCTCTCCATTCACCCTGTTCCATATCATATAGTTTCATAATTACCTCCATAGCAATAGTTTTCTCCTCTGTGAAATATAGAAAGATATGAATCATGTCTACATAAAGAACCACCTCCTTTTCAGCTTTGGCTATCAAAGGCTGTGGGATGAGAGGGTGAGTGCAGGGCAACAAAAAACCTCCCTGCGGAGGCTTAACGCCTTCCTTTTCGCTTTCCGACCTATCGTT
>JAUUZT010000226.1 GCA_030589825.1 Dehalococcoidia bacterium | reverse complement strand
TTATGACCAGTAACATAGGGGCTGAACTTATTAAGCGAGAAACAAACATCGGTTTTACCACCCATATTGATAATAAGGAGAATCAGCAAGCAGAATATCAAAAAATGAAAGAGAAAGTCCTTGGGGAGATGAAGAAAAGGTTCCGTCCTGAATTCCTTAATCGCCTCGACGCTACGGTAGTATTCCATACTTTGAGCAAAGAACATATCCGTAAGATTGTTGATTTAATGCTCTCTCAAGTTACCCAATCCTTAAAAGAAAAGGATATCTCTTTAGAAATTACCGACTCTGCAAAAGATCTTCTAGGCAATAAAGGTTACGACCCCGTTTTTGGAGCACGTCCTCTACGCCGTACAATCCAAAATCTAGTTGAAGATCCTCTCTCGGAATCACTGTTACAGGGAGATTTCTCAGCTGGAGATAGCGTAGTAATAGACACTGATAATGAAAACATAATAATCAAACCCCTGGTTAAGGAAGCCTTGCCTACGTAAATAAAAAACAATAAGAATAACAATAAAGACCTTTATTATTATCAGGAGTGTAGTGAAAAGTATCGGATAACCGATTTGAAATCCAACGGTGGCAACAAAGCAAAGCTGAAAAATATTTTCATCTGCCAGCAATGTGGCAAAGAAAGCGCCAAATGGCTCGGGCGGTGCCCAAATTGTGATGCGTGGAATACCTTTGTAGAAACCACTGTCAATCGCTCATTACCTTCACCCACCCACATGAGATCTACCACAAGCGCCCTACTGGAACTTTCTCAGATTAGGACTTCTACTCATCTTCGATTGCCCCTGGGCTTATCAGAGATGAATCGTGTTCTGGGAGGAGGTTTAGTTCCTGGCTCCTTAATACTAATTGGAGGAGAGCCAGGAATAGGCAAATCTACTCTACTGATACAATTAGCAGCAACATTCGCTGAGACGAACAAACCTGTAGCTTACATTTCTGGAGAAGAGTCCGTAAACCAAATTAAGCTTAGAGCGGAACGCTTAAATATAAATAGCCAAGGGTTATTTGTTCTTTCTGAAACCAATTTACTTGCCATCCTGGAACATTTAGAGAAACTGTCTCCTCAACTTCTAGTAATAGACTCAATTCAAACCATGTATTCAGAAGATATCGCCGGAGTGCCTGGTAGTATCAGTCAAATACGTGAATGCACATTGCAATTAATGCATTGGGTTAAACAGAAAAACATACCAGCATTTATAACCGGTCATGTAACTAAGGATGGTTCTATTGCCGGACCGGGAACATTGGAGCATATTGTTGATGTAGTGCTCTATCTTGAAGGGGAAGCCTTCAGTAACTATAGAATATTACGAAGTGTAAAAAACCGCTTCGGCTCTACCAATGAAGTAGGTATATTTGAGATGTGTCATAATGGAATGAAAGAGGTAAATAATCCTTCCGAAGTTTTTTTATCCCAATATAATGACGCATCCATCGGGTCAGTTGTCGTACCTCCTCTTGAGGGAAGCCGCCCTCTACTTGTAGAAATCCAAGCTCTTACTACCCCTACGACCTTCAGTTCTCCCAGGCGTATTGCCAATGGCATTGATTTCAACAGACTTCTACTCATTAGTGCTGTGCTCAGTAAGCGTGCAGGATTGAAACTATATAATCAAGATATTATAGTAAACGTGACTGGTGGGTTGAAAATAAGCGAGCCTGCAATAGATCTAGGAGTCGCTTTAGCCATAGCATCCAGTTTTTATAACAGGAAACTACTCCCTAACCTAGTTGTTCTTGGAGAAATAGGGCTAAGTGGCGAATTAAGAGCTGTCCCCCAAGTAGAAAGAAGAATTGCAGAGGTAGCAAGATTGTGATTTAAGTCATGCTTGCTTCCCAAATTTATGTCAAGACCATCAGCTATGGCTAATACTCCCAAGTTCCTCGAAGCAAGAACTTTGGTTGAAGCTCTACATCTGGGCATAGAGAGAAAAAAGGAGAAAGTCATCAGTGAATAAAAACCCCCGATTAGGAGCTGTCATTGTCGCTGCTGGAAAAAGTAAACGAATGGGTAATGTAGATAAAATATTCGCACGTATAGCTGGCAAAACCATGTTGGAATGGTCAATGGATACCTGTCAAAAATGTCAACTTATCCAACAAATAGTTATTGTCTTGGACAAAGACAAATTGAGGATAGGACAGGAATTAACAGAACATAAAGGCTGGACCAAGGTTACTGCAATATGTGAAGGGGGACATCGACGACAAGATTCAGTGAGAGAAGGTCTGGGTAAACTCAGTAACTGCAACTGGGTCATGATTCATGATGGCGCTCGTCCTTTTCTTACCACAGACTTAATTCAGAGAGGCATCAAAACTGCTATAGAAAACAAGGGAGCCGCTATAGCCGCTATACCAGTTAAAGACACTATCAAACTCGTAAACGACTTTAAATTAGTTACGGATACTTTACCACGTAGTCTATTATGGGCAGCACAAACACCGCAGATATTTAACTTCGAGCTAATAACAAAAGCATATGAAGCCCTTTCCAGCGAGGTTACCGACGATGCCTCAGCCATAGAGCAACTAGGACATAGTGTAAAGATTTACTTTGGATCCTATAATAATATTAAAATAAGTACACCTGAGGATTTAATATTAGC
>JAUUZT010000130.1 GCA_030589825.1 Dehalococcoidia bacterium | reverse complement strand
CGCGATGCGATAAAACATGGTAAAAAGAGCTCTGTTGGCTCGCTCTTTCTCGAGACTAGCCTAATAAAAACAGGCTGGTAGCCATGACCAGCATGCCGGTCCCTATGCCTATTAGCACGAGGTGTTCCTTCCCGTATCGATGAGCGAGGGGGAGTATTTCATCCAGGCTTATGAAGACCATTATGCCAGCTACAAAAGCCATCATGCTGGATAAAAGAGCAGGTGTCAGGAAAGGTAATAGTATCGCATAGCCGATAAGAGCACCTACTGGTTCAGCTACCCCTGATAAAAACGAGTAGGCAAAGGCTTTTCGACGGCTTCCTGTAGCATAGAAGATGGGCACTGATACCGCAATCCCTTCGGGTATATTGTGGATAGCAATTGCTGCAGCTATCATTATTGCGAAGGAAATGTCACCAGTGGCTGCGCAACTGAAGGTGACCAGTCCCTCGGGGAAGTTATGAATAGCGATGCCAATCGCAGTAAGGATCCCGGACCTCAGTAAGAATGATTTTGGTGGAACTACAAGCTTCGGAGGTAAGCCCGACATCCCTTCTGTTCCTGTCCTTCGTTCCTCTTCATATTCATGTGGTACAACCATATCTATTAGTGCAATTAGGACAAAGCCGATGAAAAATGCCAGGTTAGCCCTGAAAAAGCCAACACCCGCAATAGCCGTTCCCAGGAGTTCAACGAAGGAGATATATATCATTACTCCGGCGGAGAAACCAAGTAAAACTGCTAGATAGGAGTACTTTGGAGTCCGTATAAAAAAGGCGATGGTACTGCCTATTCCAGTGGATAGGCCAGCCAGCGTGGTGAGCAATAAGGCAAAGGGTAGATTAATTTCCATTTCAAACTCTATTTTACTCCCCCTCTCCTTTAAAGGGAATACTATGTGGTCAGCCAGAACAACATATTGAAGGCTTCCTGCCACCCTGCTAGAATTAGGCATCACTCATTTAGGGGGGAGTTTTCTATGAAGCTAAGCCTTATTCAGATGAATGCCAGCGACGATCGCGATGCCAATGTCGAGAAAGCCTGCATGTTTATTGACCAGGCGGCAAAAGAGAAGCCAGACCTTATAGTCCTGCCAGAGTTCTTTAATTATTTCTACTTTGCCATGTACCGGGATTACAAATATGTACAGATGGCAGAGAGGGATGATGGCTATACCATGACCCGTATTAAGGACAAGGCAAGACAGTATGGGGTACATATCATTGCTACCATCTATGAAGAGCAAATGCCTGCCATATATTACGATACTGCCATGATAGTAAGTCCGCAGGGTCAGATAACTGGGAAGTATCGTAAATCGCATCCGCCAGGGAACCGCAGCCTGGAAAGGATATATTATCGTTATGGCTCTAAGTTTCCAGTCTTTCAGATAGATGACTGGAAGGTAGGAGTGGTTATCTGCTATGACCTCAATTTCCCTGAGGCAGCACGGTGCGTAACACTTAATGGGGCAGAGTTGCTTGTTGTCCCTTTCTGTGAAGCAGTGAACTACTTGTCACCTGCCGCGAGCAGCTTGCCCGAGAACACCGGCGCTAAATTTATGAACAAGGAAATGTGGCTTCGTCAGTGGGACCTGAAAACTGCTCAGCGGGCAATCGAAAATCAGGTCTACCTGGCGGCATGTAATCACGTTGGACAGGAAAAGGACGCTGTTATCATTGGGGAGTCTCGCGTTGTTGCCCCCTGGGGGCAGGTGCTGGTTTCTGCTGCTGACAGGGAAGGAGTTATCCATTGTGAACTGGACAGGGGAAAGCTGCTGCAGTTGCGGCAGACGACCTCGGTGCTAAGGGACCGCAGGCCCGACCTGTACAAAGCCATAACCGCTGATACCGAAGACCTGCCGCTTATTTAATAGAGGGGATAGAAAACAATCGATGAATTACGATTTTGACAGGGTTGTTAGTAGAAGAGATTCTGATTCCATGAAATGGGATACGGTACGTTCCGTATTTGGAGAAGAGGATATATTGCCAATGTGGGTAGCGGATATGGATTTCCCTGCGGCTAAGCCAATTACGGATGCTATTACGAAAAGGGCAGGGCAACAGATATTTGGCTATACACTTCCTGGAGAGTCAGTTATTAATGCTATCGTAGATAGGATTCAGCAGAAATATGGCTGGAAAATTAATCCACAGTGGATTGTGTTTACCCCTGGAGTTATGCCTGCAGTACATGCTGCTATCAGGGCATTTTCTCATCCGGGTGACGACATCATCATCCAGGGGCCTGTCTACTATCCATTTTGGTCGGCAGTCCACGATTGTGGGTGTCAGGTGGCAAATAACCAGCTACAGCTAATAAAGGGCCATTATGAGATTGATTATAATGACCTGAAAAGCAAATTTGCACTTAAAGACGGAATGTCCCCCTCTGCCTCACGTGCCAGGATGATGATTCTGTGTAGTCCACACAATCCAACAGGGAGGGTGTGGAACAGAGAAGAGCTGCTCAGGATGGGGGAAATTGTCATCGAAAACGGGGCGCTGATGCTATCAGATGAGATTCATTGTGAACTTCTCTTCAAGGGAGCAAAACATACTCCATTCTCTTCAATATCAACGGAGTTTGAGCAACATTCCATGGTTTGTATGGCGCCAAGCAAGACTTTCAATCTGGCGGGGTTGAATGCTTCTATAATAATCATTCCCAATAAGGAACTTCGCCTCAGATTTAATGCAGCCAGGCATGGTATTGTAACCAGGGTGAATCTGTTTGGACTGACCGCGATGGAAGCTGCCTATCGCTATGGTGATGAATGGCTGGAGCAGCTTCTGGAATACTTGCAGGGGAATCTTGATTACCTGACGACATATTTTGAACAGAAGATTCCGAAAATCAAGGTTATCAAACCGGAAGGTACCTATTTAATTTGGCTGGATTGTCGGAATCTAGGGTTAGACGATGCAGAACTCAGGAGCTTTATGAGAAAGAAAGCCAGGGTTGGCCTTGATGATGGTTATCTGTTTGGTCCTGCAGGAGCAGGATTTCAGCGGATTAATATTGCCTGCCCTCGTAGTACGTTAGCTGAGGCGTTGGAAAGAATAGATAACGCAGTTAATAGCCTTTAAAGACTATCGATTAATAAATCAGGGATGCTTAAGAACGACTGATATATGGGAGGTGGCCATTTATGAATTTTCCTAAAATGTTCCTTGCTGAACGGAAACGGGAAAGCCCAAAGATAGAGGACGTCAGGCAGGCGATAGTCACAGAGATACAGAAATTGAATCTGCGCTCTAAGATTCGACCTGGGATGAGAGTGGCAGTAACAGCAGGAAGTAGAGGTATAACCGACAATGTTCTCATATTAGCTACAGTTGTTTCCGAATTGAAGAGATATGGAGCTGACCCGTTTATCATTCCTGCGATGGGAAGCCATGGCGGAGCTACTGCAGAGGGCCAGCGAGGTGTACTTAAAGCCCTTGGAATAACTGAAGAAACGATGTCCTGTCCTATCATCTCTCAGATGGAAGTTGTGCAGTTGGGACATACCCCTGAAGGCATCCCTGTTTATATCGATAAGGTGGCTGCTGGTGCAGATGGAATTGTTGTGGTAAACAGTATAAAGCCCCATACGGAGTATAAAGGAGAGATTGAAAGCGGATTGTTGAAGATGATGTCCATTGGATTGGGTAAACATAAAGGGGGGTATACTACCCACAGTTATGCAGTTCAATTGGGGTACCAGGTTGCTATCCCCGCAGTTGGTAAAAGCATCTTGAAAGCAGCGCCGATATTATTTGGGCTGGGAGTGGTGGAAAATGCGTATGACGAGACAGCTATAGTTGCTGCCGTGGAGCCGAATATGTTTGAAGAAACAGATAAATCTCTGTTAAAGAAGGCTAAGGAATTTTTACCCAGGCTTCCTTTCGACAAGATGGAT
>JAUUZT010000111.1 GCA_030589825.1 Dehalococcoidia bacterium | reverse complement strand
GTAGAGATAGTTGACAAGCTCTGTCTCGTTATAGCAACACCGCATCTTTTTATCCGCAGACATTTTATGAAGCACCTCATGCAACATGGAGCCAAAATCAAGAGAATCTAACTCCCTCTTTTCATCGTCAATCTCTTCCATCCCAAGAACATATTTCATGTAAAAACGGAAGGGACAGGAGAGATAGTCCTTAAATTTTGTCGCCGACATCGTCTTCAGGGATAATTTATCCGGATTGACATCCACCGGTGGACTTGCCTTAAGTAAAAAACTGGCCGTCGGAGGAAAATTATCCCGCCTTTCCATTGTTTCTCCGAATAGCATCCTGGCACGCTGAGGTAATTCTCCGTCATCACAGCGAAAAAGCAACCTGGAGGGCTTAAGAGGATCACCCCTGGCGCTTGTCTTACCCGCAATAAAGCAAGCTCGTCCCTTCGCCTGGCGCCATTCAATAAGCGTACGCATCAAATAGACATCCCCTGCCAGACGATCAGCATCGTTTCTTAATTTCAGCTGACTTCTCAAGGTATCGGGTAAGAAGATATCGCTCAATTTCCCTGCAGGTATAATGCCCTCGTTCATTCCGGTAACTATCATTAAGGAAGCATTATTCCATGGAAGCTCAAGCCACCTTTCCATGTCAACTACAGCATCTTTTCGTTCCTTATAGTAGACCTGTTGGCTTAGGCTATATAACAGCAAGGCCAGCGTTGATTGCCTGTCCATTTTCAACTCCTTGACAACGCTGCTGGAAAAATCACGAAGAACATCAGTTACCTTGTTCGCCACTTTAATGAACCCCGCATCATCAGGGACATTTGGATTGAGCAACCTCCCTTCATAAACGGATTGCAACAATGAGCATAAAGCAACAACCATTTCGTTATTCCTGAAGCCTTCGATTTGCTCGTGGATAAAAGTTATAGCCTTGCACAGGTGCCTATACTCCTGCCTCCCCTCTTCACAGTTCTTGACGCCTGGCAAGAAATAACTGGCTACCTTTTCCCAATCCATTGGTAAATAGTAGTTCTGAAATTTATCCAGTTCCTCAAGCAGTTTGTCAGCCGAGACCCTGCGCTTTTTCTGCAGAAACTCCAGGACTGCAGCATGCCTCAGAAAGGAGCTGAAGGAGATATAGCTACCTTCACTAACAATCGAACGGAAAGCTTCCAGTAACTGGTAAACAGGGTGCTCTCTCAATGAGATGCCTGAGGGGTCAAATGAGGGTAGTTTGTTTTGCTCAAGTTCAACCTCCAGAAAAGGAATTATCTCCCTGTCAGGAACGCCTATAGCAATATCGGCAGGACCAAAGCGATTGGCTTCCTCTACTATCAGTTGTAAAACCTTATGACTCTGAGACCTGGGAGACCCAGAGAGGATAACGTTTGTTCCTGCTTCCGGAATATCAACGTGAATCCCTTCCCATTGCTTCGCTATCGGGCGTCCCCAGTCATCAAAATAATCGGCCATAGTTTCCGGGGCATATATCAGTACAACAACAGTTGTTTGCTTTGAAAGATGCTCCAGAGCACGGACCATAAGCGGAGTCGGGTCGAAAACCGCCGCCAGCACCACCCTCTCTGTTCCTGGTGGTACTTCTGGATTTTCAGCCAGTGCAAGCATGACTTTATATGGATCCTGCTTGCCCCTTTCTCTAAGCCGGGACAGATATTCTATTTCCAGCCTTGCAAGGTCTTTCCATCGTTCCAGTTCCTCCAGGATATCTGAAAAATCCTCAACTACACCAGCGATGCTGTACCCCCCATCCACCAGCTCATTCCGCAGTTGTTGAATTATTTCAACCGTATACAATGCCCAAGAATAATCCTGTTTTGGGGCACCAGTGGGAAAAAGTCCAGGATATTCAGTGAGGTCAGCGTTCAGTAACACATCGGCCCATACTGCCATCACCTCTATGCCATTAGCTTTATCTGTCGATTCATTAGCTGAGCGCAGAAAGAAATCAGAAGTCTCCACTCTAGCTGAAAGTAATGCTGTATTTTGTTGCTCGCAATATAGTGCCAGCGATTCCCTCAGCCGACGCCCCGCTTGCCTCGTCTGGACAACCACCATCTCAGACCCCAGATCAACAGGGCCCGACAATTCCTCTGGTAGCAGGTACTCACACACTTTGGTGGTAAGCGGTGCATCCCATCCCAGAAAACAGCGCTCTATCGGCATAGGCTATCAGCCTGCAGTCTATCAATCATCAAGAATCAGTCTAGCACAAATTCCCTGAAGAGGAGCGGTACCCTATATTTGTTTTCTCTCCAATGACATCTGTTGACCATGCCTCTATGTTGTGTTATCCTGCTACATGGAGACATCAGTACAATCATTCTCCCCATCCTGTATAATTAACCCCCATGACTGATTCAAAAAGGCAGAAAATGCCTTCACTTATCAACGTCCCTAATACCATCACGGCAATGCGCATCATTCTGGCTGTGATTGTTGCTGTTCTCTTAATTCAGGCTACTACAACAGGAATAATATGGGCCGGTAGTTTACTGCTCGTCGCTTGGGGTTCCGATGGCCTGGACGGTTTTCTTGCTCGCAGACTGAAGCAGCAGACCTTGTTTGGTTCACTTTTCGATTTGGTAGCTGACCGTTGCGTTACGACTCCTGTCCTGATTATTACCATCATCGGAGGGTACTGGCAAAGAACAGCAGGCCTTATGCCTTTCAATCCCTACCCCTATGCGGGAGTTGTGTTTATCGCCGATATTACAGTGATTATAGGGGTAATAACCTTGTTATGGAAGCGACGCACCCGTACCGTTAATTTTCCTCCTCCCACTCAGATAGCCAGAATTTCATACTCTGTAAACATGGTGACTCTGGTTCTAGGGGTTTGGGGAGTAGGTCCAAATGCCTTGCTTGTTACCTTCATGTACCTCTCAATTATTGTCACCGTACTCGCCTTTTACACCTATATGAAAAAAGCAAGCTACGTTTTTACTTCGTAGCTATCTATCCCTTAAACAGTCAATAGCTCTTTTTGAACTGTAGCTAAGCGCAAAGCATCAATTTTTGCTAACCGGATATCCCACAACAGGTAACTTTTACCGTTTCCTCATAAATCACAATATTTGGAACGAAACCCATTTCTATCGAGTTTTAACTTCAGTCAGTAAATGATATTGAATCCCCTCCAGATTTACTATACACTGACACTACGTATAATGTACGCTATTTATAGAGGAATACAGTATAAACAGGTATCTTGTAATGATTAAGATTTTACATACGGCAGATATCCACCTTGGTAGAGAATTTTCCTTACTGCGAGAGAGGGGCAAGGAATACAGAAACCAATTGCTCTTAACTTTCGAAAAAATAGTGGATCTGGCAATAAGTGAAAACGTCTCTCTTTTCCTTATTGCAGGAGATTTCTTTGACACTAATCGTGTACATGGAATAGTTATCAGGAGAGTACTAACTGCATTTAAAAAGTTGGAAAGCAATGGCATCCGTATATGTATTATCCCCGGAACCCATGATATTTATGATGAGGATTCTATATATAGGTTCGTGGAATTTCCCTCAAACGTTACGGTGTTTACTCCTGAGTTTGACCATATGGCTTATGAAGACCTCGATCTGACAGTGTATGGTGTGGTTTTTGATGGCAGATATGTTGATGAAAGCCCTATTCAACGTTTGTCGTTATCCGAAGACTCAAAATATCATGTCGGCATGGCTCACTGCTCTATCAAAAAAGAGGGTTGGATAGAAAAGGATGCCCTGTTGCTAAGCAAAAACGATATAGCAAACTCGGGGCTTGACTACCTTGCACTGGGGCACTGGCATTCTTTTCAGGATTTCAGCCAGGGGAATACAAAAACATTTTATTGCGGGGCTCCTGAACCTGTATCCATGGACCAGAAAGGTGCGGGAAATGTGCTCATGGTTACCATACGCGAAAAAGGAGATATCACGGTCGATCCGATTCGTGTAGGCTCCAAGCAATTCAATAAAATGTCCATAGATGTTGGCTCAGTCAAATCCATAGCTGATATTGTAACGCTGGTTGAAGCTAAGGCTGACCCTAACCTGATTTTAGAACTAACACTGGAGGGGCTCTGCGGTATGGACTATGACCTGAGCTCTCGTGATATAGAAGATGAACTGGGTGATAGCTTCTTCTGTCTTCGAGTCGAGGACAAGTCACACCCAAAACTGGAGGAAGTAGAGTC
>JAUUZT010000039.1 GCA_030589825.1 Dehalococcoidia bacterium | reverse complement strand
GATATAAGCTAAATATTGGACTATTAATTGTTTATAAGACAGGGGAATAACATCCTGGTAATTTAGGAAAAGTAACAATATGAAGGGTAAAAAAATGAAAGGTGGTAATTATTATTATGTCGTATAATGCTACAAAAATGAAGGATTGGCAGATTGCTGAGGCGGCTGAAGCGAATATGCCTCAGTCTGATGAATGGAGAGAAAAACTAAATTTACAAAAGGATGAAATTTCTGCTTATGGAAGACTAAGCAAGCTCGATTTCATTAAGATAATGGAGCGGTTGAAAAACAATAAGGATGGAAAATATATTGAAGTAACTGCGATAACTCCTACTCCTCTGGGTGAAGGCAAAAGCACTACATCTTTAGGACTAATGGAAGGCTTGGGAAAGAGAGGTAAAAATGTTGGTGGCTGTCTCCGTCAACCTTCTGGTGGACCTACCATGAATGTTAAAGGGACTGCTGCTGGTGGGGGTAATTCTCTACTCATCCCAATGACTGAATTTTCTATGGGACTTACCGGTGATATAAATGATATTGCTAATGCTCATAATCTAGCTATGGTGGCACTTACTGCAAGGATGCAGCATGAACGTAACTACGATGACGACACATTAGCAAAACGTAGTAATATGCGCCGTTTGGATATTGACCCAAACAGGGTAGAGATGGCATGGGTCATGGACTTTTGTGCTCAAAGCTTGAGGAACATAATTATAGGTTTGGGCGGAAAAATGAATGGATTTACAATGGAATCAAAATTTGCCATCACTGTCAGATCTGAGCTTATGGCGATTTTATCGATTGTTCGGGATCTGAAGGATATGCGTGAACGAATGGACAATATTACAGTGGCCTTTGATAAACAAGGCAACGCTGTAACAACAGGGGACTTGGAGGTAGGTGGTGCAATGACTGCCTGGATGCGAAACACTATTAATCCTACTTTATGCAGTACAGCTGAATATCAACCTTGTATGGTTCATGCCGGACCATTTGCAAATATAGCTGTGGGGCAATCTTCTATTATTGCTGATCGAATAGGGTTAAAAATGTTTGATTACCATGTTACAGAGAGTGGTTTTGCTGCTGACATAGGCTTTGAAAAATTCTGGAACGTGAAATGTAGATTGAGCGGATTAAAGCCAAACGTGTCAGTGTTAACTACATCAATTAGAGCATTAAAAATGCATGGTGGTGGACCTAAAGTAGTTCCTGGCAGGCCTCTAGCCGATGAATATACCAGAGAAGACTTGAAATTGTTGGAAAAAGGTATTCCAAATATGCTGCATCATCTCAATACTATAAGAACATCAGGTATTAATCCTGTTGTGTGTATTAATTGTTTCACATCTGATACAAAAGAAGAGATTGCTATGGTCAAAAGGGCAGCTGAGGCTGCTGGAGCAAGATGTGCAGTATCAACTCATTGGGCTAATGGTGGTGACGGAGCACTGGAGTTAGCAGATGCGGTGATAGATGCCAGTAACGATGATAATAATATTAACTACCTTTACCCAAATGAAATGAGACTGAGAGATAGAGTAGATAAAATTGCCAGAGTGGTTTATGGAGCTGATGGAGTATCTTGGTCACCTGAAGCTGAGGCCAAGGCTAAAATATTTGAAGCTGACCCAAAGTACGATGAATACGCTACTATGATGGTGAAGACTCATCTGAGCCTGACACATGACCCGATGTTGAAAGGAGTTCCAGAGGGTTGGACACTTCCTATACGTGATATCTTAATTTACTCTGGTGCCAAATTCCTTTGTCCATGTGCTGGTAGTATTAGTCTTATGCCTGGTACAGGATCTAATCCGGGATTCAGAAAGATAGATGTTGATACTACAACAGGAAAAGTGCAGGGACTTTTTTAAGAATAATATCTTATATTCATACTAGTTAATGTTTGATGTTTTAATAATGGCATGTGGTGGTACTGTTTGGAGGGGTTGAAAGATAACATAATAATGAAGAGATTAATAACATGCTGGAAAACTTGTTTGTTTCAGAGCGCTCTTGCTGTATTAGCTATTTCAATAAGTGGATTTTCAATGGAAGGAGCCATTGCACTAATAACCAGCGTTGTCTGTCTGGCCTTGGCACACCACTATTTAAAACCATTTCTAAGAAATATATTGTGAAGATTTCGATATGAGGATATTGGGCATAGAAAGTTCTTGTGATGATACTGCGGCTGCGGTAGTTGAGGATGGCAGGTATATCCTTTCAAATATTGTCGCTTCACAAATAGATATACATGGACGATATGGGGGTGTAGTCCCTGAAGTAGCCTCGCGGCAACATATGCTTGCTATCATGCCTGTGATAGACAGGGCAATGAAAGAGGTGGGGTTAATATGGCAGGATATTGATGGCATTGCTGTAACCTACGGGCCTGGATTGGCAGGGTCACTGTTGGTGGGGGTTAATGTAGCAAAAGCAATAGCATTAGCCAAACAATTACCAATAATTGGTATTAACCATATGGAGGCTCATATATATGCTAACTGGTTGATATCTAACCCTTTGAGGACACAGGAAGAACAGGAGTTGTTTCCATATCTTTGTCTTATCGTTTCTGGCGGACACAGTGATTTGGTTTTAATGAAAGGACATGGGCTATTTGAGAAACTGGGCAGAACTCGTGATGATGCTGCTGGTGAGGCTTTTGATAAAGCGGCCAGGATTTTAGGATTGGGATATCCTGGAGGGCCTGCTGTCGAAAAAATAGCCAGGTCAGGAAAACCAACATATTCGTTGCCTCGTGCGTGGCTCAAAGGAAGTTATGATTTCAGTTTTAGTGGACTAAAGACAGCATTATGGCATCTTGTTGAGCGGGAACAGATAGGGCCTAGTGATTACAGAGTGGCTGATGTAGCAGCTAGTTTTCAAGCCGCTATAGTAGATGTACTGGTTGCCAAAACATCAAATACAGCAAGGGAATTGGGAGTTAATCGGGTATTGCTCAGCGGAGGTGTGTCAGCAAACACTGCCTTACGGAATGGTATTGTCAAGTCATCCCCAGTTGATGTTCTCGTTCCACCCATTCACTTGTGTACTGATAATGCTGCGATGGTAGCTGCCTGTGGTTACTATCACCTGTTACATGGGGAAATCAGTGATTACTATTTGGATATATTGCCCAGCCTGAATTTTACTGGTACTTACGGGTGAAACTTATAGCTCAAAGTAAGGTGTATATCGCTTCTGGAAATGTATCAATTAAGAATGGGGCAATCTAAACAGTTTCCTTCTTTGCAGTAGTTGTTGTATAGATGGATTAACCCCTGCTGCTGGCAGGCATTAAATACATAGTTATCTCCCAACCCAAATTGAGTCTGCATGTGACGTGTTATCGTATTCTCTGCAATTCCTTGATGGCGGAGGTAGATATCCAGAGATTTATTCTTTATTTCTGGTTTGCAAGCTAATTCGCCCCAGGAGTAAGCGAAGGGTAATAAAACATTGATTGCGATTTGTGAAGCTTTACCAGTGCCAATTAGAGCAGTTTTTCGGATGTGACAAGGTGTACTAAGATATTTATGTTCTTGTGGATTCCTATCTCCAGATATAATTAATCCCTCTTCTATTGAATTATGTC
This sequence comes from Dehalococcoidia bacterium, assembly GCA_030589825.1. Lineage (GTDB taxonomy): Bacteria > Chloroflexota > Dehalococcoidia > GIF9 > AB-539-J10 > JAUUZT01. The sequence continues at coordinate 3,585 of JAUUZT010000039.1, read as the reverse complement.
CAGGTACTGAGAGGTAAACCAGTTGTAGTAATCCTTTTAATAAACCGGTTTTATAATAACGCTGGATTATATAGCCCAAAGCAAGTATGCGATTAATGGGGGAATTGTTAGGATATATATGTGATAACTGCCAATCGTTTTCATTCATGCTTGTTTTACAATTACCCATATTTTTCCAGATAGTTTCAAGTATATCAATTTTATAATCCATGGTGAGGGCAGTTGTTTTTCGTTGAGAAGGTAATAATCCAGCTGTTCCTAGAAGAAACGCCTGTTTTTTATACACATTATTATGTGGCTCTAATTGCTCAATCAAGTTTAATGGAAGTCTTCGTGCAAGCTCCTCAAAAGGACTCATGTTTTTAGAGTAGCCCAAAGCTCTCAGTATGCCGTGATATAACACTTGACTGGGTTTTTCAAGTTGCATCTGTGATTGGAAAAGAGAAACTTTTTGTATGAACCTTTGTTCACCTGCCATAGCCAACAAGCTGTACAGAAAACGATTATTATTTCGCTTACTTATATGATAGCAGGGGAGACGGTAATATTGTATAAGGTAGGGTTGAATATATAATTCACGTGGCAGAAGTAATACTGAAATCAATTTGCCATTCTTCGTACGAGTGATACTATCAGGATGATGCTGCGCTACGATATGAAGAATTACGTTGTTGTATGCGCTGTTATGCTGATGCCCGTGGCGAAACCAGTCATTAGCGTAGAGGTGGACCTCAATATCTCCCCTGAGAAGTTGGCCAGAGCTATTTATGATAAGTGCTCCTTGAAAATCGGGTCCATTGTTATTTTCTCTTTTCCCAAGGTAGACAATTTTTAAATGCTCTCCCTGCTCAGTCCATAGTTGTTTGCCAAGTAGTTGTTTTACCACAAATATTAACTGTTCCTCAGTGATAATTATCCGTTTACGTGTATTTGATGGCAAAAAAATTACTCCCTTTTTAGGTTATATCCCTCTGTTTTATTCACATGGTATTCAAAATTATTGTGCTCAGCAATGAGGCTCAGCAATGTGGCTGAAGTACCACGTGGTTTATACATACCGGTTTCCCATTCGCTTATTGTTTGTTGGCGGGTTCCCATCTCTTCAGCTAACTTTGTTTGAGTTAGTCCCAAATGACGCCTTAGAGTGAGGATACTTTCCTTGTCCCATTTTCGTTTATTCTTCTTCACTTAATTAATTATATACGTTTTAGTGTATAAATCAAGAGTTGTGGATATTCTCTCTGATATATGATTGGTTATTGAATAATTTAAATTTTGTGCTATAATAATTAGCAGTCTCAATGTTAGACTGCTAGCAATTAGATACCTAGACTGCTAGTATTTACAAATAAAGAAAGGAGGGAGCATGGTAGACAAAATTAAACCGTTGGGAGAAAGGGTAGTGATAAAACCTTTACCACGGGAAGAGATAAGCAAGGGTGGTATTGTTTTACCAGACACGGTGAAAGAGAAACCTCAGGAAGGTGAGATTATCGCTGTTGGACCTGGTAAACTCTCTGAAGATGGCAAAAGAATTGCCATGGAAGTTAAGGTCGGAGATAAAGTGGTCTACTCAAAATATGCCGGCACTGAGTTTAAGCTGGATGAAGAGGAAGTAGTCATTTTACGAGAGAGTGATATTCTGGCTAAAAGAAGTTAATAATAGGAGGTAAATGAATGGCAAAACAAATTCTATTTGGAGAAGAGGCAAGAAAAGCATTAAAGAAAGGTATCGATACCCTGGCGGAAACTATAAGTGTGACATTAGGGCCCCGTGGCAGACCGGTTGCGCTGGATAAGAAGTGGGGAGCGCCTTCGGTTATTAACGATGGTGTCTCAATTGCCAAAGAGATAGAGCTGCCTGATCCGTTTGAAAATATGGGAGTTCAGTTGGTAAAAGAGGCGGCTTCTAAAACAAATGACCAGTGCGGTGACGGCACCAGCACTTCCGTGCTTCTGGCACAAAATATAATAAATGAGGGTTTTAAAAATATTGCGGCTGGGGCTGATTCTCAGGCAATAAAACGTGGAATCGAGAAGGGCGTAGCTGCATTAATAATACGTCTCAAGGAATTGTCTATTCCTGTAAAAGGGAAAGAACAGGTGGCCCAAGTGGCTGCTATATCAGCAGTTGATTCGGAGATTGGTGAACTGATTGCCGATGTTATGGAGAAAGTTGGCAAAGATGGTGTTATTACCGTAGAGGAAGGTAAAGGACTGGAATTTGAAACTGAGTTTGTAGAGGGAATGAAATTTGACCGTGGTTATATTAGCCCTTATTTTATTACCAATGCAGACCTGATGAAGGCTGAATTAGAGGATCCTTACATACTAATAACCGATAAGAAAATCTCTGCTTTAGCTGATATCTTGCCAACACTTGAAAAGTTGGTTCAAACTACCAAGAACGTGGTTATTATAGCTGAAGATATAGATGGTGAACCTCTGGCTACACTTGTAGTCAACAAAATGCGAGGAACTCTAAGTCCTCTGGCTATTAAAGCTCCTGGTTTTGGTGACAGAAGAAAGGCAATGCTGCAGGATATAGCTGTCCTCACTGGTGCGACAGTAATATCTGAAGAGATTGGCAGAAAACTGGATTCAGTAACTGTAGAAGACTTGGGGCGAGCAAGAAGAGTTGTTTCAGATAAAGATAATACCACTATCGTTGAGGGTAAGGGTAAAAGTGAAGAGATCGAGGCTCGTATTAAGCAGATAAGGGCACAGATAGATACTACAACCTCTGATTATGATAAAGAGAAACTTCAGGAGAGGTTGGCTAAGTTGGCTGGTGGGGTGGCGGTAGTAAAGGTTGGGGCTGGTACTGAAGTTGAGTTAAAAGAAAAGAAACATAGGGTGGAAGATGCTCTATCGGCTACCAGGGCAGCAGTGGAGGAAGGCATTGTACCAGGTGGTGGCATTGCTCTTCTAAATTCCATTGGAGCTTTGGATAAGGTAGCTCTTAGTGGTGATGAAGCTACAGGTATTGCTATATTGAAGAAGGCGTTAGAAGCACCTATTCGTTGTATAGCGGCCAATAGTGGTAGAGAAGGCTCCGTAATAGTGAATAAAATTATGGAGAGTGCACCTGGAATTGGTTATGACGCAGATAAGGATGAGCTCAATGTTGATATGGTGAAGAGGGGAATCGTTGATCCTCTGAAAGTCACTAAGGCGGCATTGCAAAATGCTGCTAGTATAGCGAACATGATATTAACTACAGAATCGCTGGTAACTGATATTCCTGAGAAGGAAAAAGCTCCTGCCATGCCTGGTGGTGGCGGATACCCTGAATACTAGAATTAGTTTGTAGTTAAAAAGGGAGGGATCTCTATTGAAGAAGTTCCCTCCCTTTTTTATTATATAAGGTTTGTATTCTCTTTAGATACAATTGTTTAGAATTCTATCTGAAATATCAATTCTGTTAGCCATAGGCATTTAGGTATCTGCATCTTCAGCAAAACTTTGGATTAGGTTTACAAATTGTGCTACGTCATCGTAGTTAATAATATCTCTGGTGGTGTTGAGTAATAAATGTTTAATCTTATTTGAATATGTAATACCAGAGTTATCTAGACAATCCAT
>JAUUZT010000028.1 GCA_030589825.1 Dehalococcoidia bacterium | reverse complement strand
GTCGATGTCTTTCAATAAATTGATGGCTTTAAAAGGGGTAAGCTTCTCCGTTAATAAAGGTGTAATCACAGCGATAATTGGGCCAAATGGTGCTGGTAAAACTACGCTCAGCAAACTAACAGTAGGTCTATTGAAACCTTTGCATGGAGAAATATGGTTTAAACAACGTTGGCTGGGGAATCTATCTCCTCATGTTATAGCTTCGCTGGGAATTGCTCAGGTATTTCAGGACATTAAGCTATTTGCCAATATGTCAGTGATAGAGAATGTTATGGTAGGATGTCATATATGGACTAGATCAAGTTTCTTGGATACTGGTTTGAGACGGAGTTGTGCCAAAAAAGAAGAGAAAAAAATTCGAGAGTTTGCTATGAGCAAATTACGCTTGGTAGGGCTCCAGGAGATAGCTGATTCATCACCAGATAGTTTATCGTGGGGACAACAAAGGCTTGTAGGGATGGCTCGTGCATTGGCGGCAGACCCTGAATTATTATTTCTTGATGAACCGTATGGTGGGCTTAGGACCCACGAAATAGAAAAATTGAGTCAATTGGTATTTAATCTTCAAAAGCAAGGATTGACAATTCTGATTGTAGATCATCTGATGGATTGTGTAATGAATATAGCTAATAGGGTGGTATTTTTAGTTGATGGTCAAAAAGTCGCTGAGGGGAGTCCTTCGGAGATACAACAGAATGAGCAAGTCAGATATGTGTATATAGGTGGTTCGAGGACCTGAGAGTAAAACAAGCAGATGACAAATAGCAAACCAGTTCTACTGGAATTAAATAAGGTATATGCCAGTTATGGGTCTGTAAAGGTACTTGAAGGTGCATCATTTAAGGTGATGGCAGGTGAAATAGTAATACTTATCGGGCCTCATGGTACAGGTAAAACAACGATACTAAAGGTTATTTGTGGGCTTCTACCGGTGACCAGTGGAGACATTGTTTTGAATGGACAATGTCTAAAAGGATTGTCTACTGAGAAACTTATATCTCTGGGTATAGCGTATGTCGATGAAAGAAAACTGCTTTTCCCATCAATGAGCGTAATAGACAATTTAATATTGGGGGCTTACCATCGACATAAGACTGAACGTCAGGTTAGTATAGAGAATGATATTAAGGCTGTCTTTCAACTTTTTCCTATTATTAAAGAAAGGACTGAGCAAACTGCCGGCACTCTTTCTGGTGGGGAGCAGCAAATGCTAGCGATTGGACGTGCACTAATGGCAAAACCGAAGTTGCTTTTATTAGATTGTCCATCGCTAGGGCTTGCACCACTGATGGTAACTAAGATGATAGAGGCCATAACTAAGCTGAAGGATCAGGGGATAGCTGTACTTATTGTTGAACAGAACATCCCTGTTGCTCTCAGTATTGGTGATAGGGGATATATCATGGGGAAAGGGAAAATCATCTCAGAAGGTTCACCAGAAGAGTTACTTAGTATGCAGGGGATGACAGATATAAAGATAGCAAAATAGTTAATTTGATTGGGTAATGTTACCGATAATAGCCTGGTTTATATACCTCCATCTATACCAATTACCTGACCGCTGATATAACTAGCATGGTCACTAGCCAGGAAGGCTACTAAATCAGCTACTTCTTCAGGTTCACCAAAGCGACGCAGTGAGGTCATAGCTAAAATAGATTTCTTAACCTCTTCAGGTAGTGCCTCTGTCATCTTAGTATTGATGAAACCCGGGGCAATGGCATTAGCAGTTATATTTTTAGAACCAACTTCGCGGGCAACACTTTTGGTGAAAGCAATTAAACCGCCTTTAGAGGCAGAGTAGTTGGTTTGACCAGCGTTGCCAATTACTCCAGCGATTGAAGCCATATTGATAATTCGTCCACTACCCTGTTTTATCATAGAACGTAGAGCAAACTTAGTACACAAAAACGCTCCTCGCAAGTTAATATTAAGAACATCATCCCATTTGTCTTCTGACATTCTCATCAACAAGGTGTCTTTAGTAATACCAGCGTTATTTACCAGAATATCAATCTTGCCCCAGATATCAATTACCTGTTGTAACATAACTTTTACCGCATCGCCGTCGCGAATATCTGCTTCTATTGCAATGGCCTCTCCTCCCCGGCTGATGATAGTTTCTACCACATTCTTCGCGTTATCAGCCTCAACTGGAACATAATTGACTGCTATTTTGCAACCTAGACTGGAAAGTTTCAGGGCAATGGCTCTTCCCATACCACGAGAAGCACCTGTTACCAGTGATACTCTATCTTCTAATTCCATATTCCCTCCGAATAAAATATTGCATGCTGCTAGTAACTATCTTATAAGTATTATTTATTAAATTTCTTGATCACCAGACAACAATTCTCTCCACCGAGTCCAAAACTGCTTGTTAAACAAATATTTACTTGGGCCTGGCGCGCTACATTGGGAACATAATCCAAGTCACATTCAGGGTCAGGTGTCTCGTAATTTATTGTGGGATGAATTATTCCTTTTTCCATAATCAGTATGCAGACAATAGCTTCTATAGCACCAGCAGCAGTTACTATATGTCCAATCATGGATTTAGTAGAACTCATTGGAATTTTATAGGCCCAATTGCCAAAGGCCATTTTAGTAGCTTTGGTCTCATTAGAGTCATTCAATTTGGTGCTGGTACCATGTGCATTAATATAATCGATATCTTTGGGTTTAACTCCTGCGTAGTTCATAGCCATTTTCATGGCATAAGCTTCAGCGTCTGGTGCAGGAGCGGTTTGATCGTAAGCATCAAATGACCAGCCCGCACCACTTATCTCCGCAAGTATAGGAACTCCTCTTTTCTTTGCATGTTTTTCGCTTTCTAGAACAACTATGCCAGCTCCTTCACCAAATATGAAGCCGCTACGATTTAAGTCAAAAGGACGGCAAGCCTTAGAGGGATCAGGTTCACGCGAAAGTGCTCCCAGAATATCCAGGCCAGCAACGCCAACCGGAGATAGGGCTGAATCAGCCCCGCCGGCTATCATTACATCGGCATAACCTAAACGAATAAAGTTGGCGGCAGTACCTATGGAATCAGCACCTGTAGCACAAAGGCTGTTGACGCTTGTATTAGGACCTTTGGCTCCCAGGAACATTCCTATTTGCATTGAAACGGCACTTGGGCTTGATTTAGCAACAAATAAAGGCTCTACCCTTCTAGGACCTCGCTTTTGAAGCATTTCATTCTGTCTGACAATATAATCGCTCTCTACCATGCATCCGACACAAGCACCTACCCGTTCAGGTATCTCTTGCGACATGTTAAGCTTGGCGTATTTTATCGCTTCTTTAGCAGCTGCTATGCCAAAATGAACAGCTCTGGGGTTACGGTCAACGGTTTTGAGGTCCATATGTTCTGTAGGGTCAAAGTTCTTAACCTCTGCAGCGACTTTTACATAGAATTTGCTAGAATCGAAACGTGTGATATAACCTATACCTGATTTTCCTGCAACTAGCCCTTGCCAGAACTCATTTACATTCAATCCTAGCGGATTAACAGTTCCTATACCAGTAACTACAACTCGTGGCATTCTCAATTCAGATAATCTCCTTTAACGATAATAGTCACAGAAGTCTATAAGGTCAATTACGTCAATGAAGCAAACGGTGATATAGAAGTACCACCATCAATGATAATAACTTGTCCCCTGATCATCAGGGCATCATCGCTACAGAGAAAAGAAACAACATTGGCAACATCTTCGGGAAGTACCATTCTGCCCATTGGGGTAGTTTGGCGATTGTCCTTTATCAACCCTTCTTTTATATAAAACTTCAGTGCTTCTGTTTCAACAGCAGAGGCAGAAATGGCATTAACACATATTCCAGCGGGAGCAAGTTCTATGGCCAAATACCGGGTTAAAGCCTCCAATGCAGCCTTTGATATACCAACGATGGCGTAGGTGGGCAAAACAAAAGATGAGCCAAGGCTGGATATATTAACGATTTTACCATCTCTGTCTTTCATCAATGCAGCTGCTTTCTGAGAGCAAAGTAAAGCTGCCTTGGCGTTGATATTCATTGTCCAATCCCAAGCTTTACTGTCAAGTTCCATTACAGAACGTCCGACGCCGGAGGCAGCATTATTTATAAGTATATCCAGATAACCATACTTCTCAGAGATAATATCAAATATTGTCGTAATCTTGTCTGGATCGACCATATTTGCTCTGACAACTTCAGCTTTTACACCTAGAGCTTCGATATCTTTAGCTGTTTGCTCTGCGGCTTCACGCCGGCGAAAATAATTAACAACGATATTGCAACCCTGCGAAGCGAGTTTGAGTGCAGTAGCTCTACCTATACCCCGCCCACTACCTGTAACTAACGCCAGCTTTCCTTCAAGGTTCATAGTCAAGCATTTCCCTTTTTAGCAATTATTTTCTCTACAAAATCAACAAAATCACCAAAATTCTGAAATTTTTGAGCCTCTTCATCAGGAATCTCAATATCATATTTGTCTTCTATTGCTACCATGGCTTGTACAATATCGAGCGAATCTGCTTTCATCTCCTTGAAAGTTCCAGTACGTGTAAATAAACTTTTATCCACATGGACAATATTCGCAATTATCTCCTTCATTTCTTCTTCGACTGACACTTTTACCTCCTCTATAATTTACCTTCTGCTTTGAATTTTGCCAATTCTAAACTTAAAGAGCCAACGATATTAGCTCTTACGGCATTTCTTGCACTCATAATAGCATGATTAATATGTGAGGCGTAACTGGCCCCATGTGCTATTTTAACAATACCATTAATACCCCATAGTATACCGCTTACTTCATCTTCACTCTCATAAGATTTTCTGGCCATAGGGAAGAACTGATGAAAAACAGGGTCAACGGTTCTATTCAAAAGTGGATATTTACTCAATTTGTTTTTAATCCAAGCTCGGGCATAACCAGATATGCTTTCATAAAATTTTAAGATAACGTTTCCAGTTAAACCGTCACAGATAATTACATTAGCACGTCCGCTCAATATATCATTACCTTCAATATTGCCGACAAAGTTTAATCCACTATTCTGGAACATAGTATATGCCTCTCGAACAACTTCACCACCTTTAGTCGATTCAGATCCAGTGCTTAACAAACCTACTGTAGGGTTAGGAATACCAAATAAACTCTTGGCACAAATAGAACCAACAACACCAAATGACAATAGTTGATGAGACTTGCAGTCTACATTTGCACCAGCGTCCAATAATAGAGTATTTTTTGCAAAACTGCTTAATGGGGCAATGATTGCAGGACGTTCTATCCCTTTTAGCATACCAATATATTGTATGGCGCCTACCGCCACAGCTCCTGAATATCCAGCGCCAACTGCAGCATCTGCTTCTCCTTCTCGAACTAATTTTACAGCTACAGCAATAGAACTGTTGGATTTTTTACGGATTACTGATACTGCAGAATCAACTTCTGTAAGAAAACTATCTGCATTTATAAAACGAACAGATAGTTTGTTTGAAGCACCATATTCGCTCCATTTCCTTTTAAGTATATCAATGGGGCCAACCAGGATGACTTCAATGTCTTCCCCTCTTTGAGTTGCTAGAATAGCCCCTTTAACTATTTCGTCAGGAGCAAAGTCACCGCCCATAGCGTCAACTGCTATACGGATTATGCCATCAGTTTTGGACATTTTAACCCCTTTCTAAGAATGAAGTTTTACTTTTGCTCCACCAGTTACTATTGCCTCGTCTTTCTGATTACAACAGCTAAGGGTACAACTGATATTGGTACAATCATTTTCATACGTGACAGTATCAATTACGCCACTAACGGTCACTGTATCACCAGGTCGGGCCGGTGATTTAAAGCGAACGGAAAGATTGCCTCCTGAAATCCAGTTAATACCAAACGACTGTGTCATCAGTTCAGATATATAGGCTAGAATTAGCATTCCATGAGCAATAGTTCCACCAAGTGGAGTTTGAGCGGCGAAAGATTCATCTATATGTATTGGGTTAAAATCGCCAGAGGCTTCTGCATATAAATTGATTTTATCCTGAGTTATATTTTTTACTAAAGTAGGGAGGGTTTTTCCCTTAGAAATATTACTAATCATTTGCATCCATAAGGGGTAATACTATAGTAGTTTTTCCCGATTGTACTTTCTCTCTATCCTGATTGAAGACGCCTATTTCTAATACTAACATATTCATTCGGCTTCGAGCTATCTTGCGGTCTACTTTAGCATTGCATGTAATTGTAGTTCCAATGGATACTGGACGAATGAATTCAAATTCCTGTGATGCATGTATAGAGCCTGGTGGCAAAGAAAGAGATTCTATCATTGATTTCATTGCATATGCTGCAATAGCTAGAGGAGGTATGAATTCCTGCGATGGGCTTTCTACTGCACTTAAATATTTACTAATAATCGCATCATCCAATTCATAGCTGGATGGTGGGAATTCATATCCGGGACCCAGTTCATTAAAACTCAAACCTGCCATATTTATTCCTTATATAGTTATTTCTGAAATATTATTAATTATTGTTGGGAATTACTATACTATTATAATTTGTGCTAATAATTTTAAAAGATATAATTACATCAACGCTGGTGCTTGTCAATATATAATAAGATTAAAAAATAGTAATTGATGTTAACAGATATAGTTATCACAAACAAGAAAGAATAAAAAGTAAAATAATTGAGAGTGTTTGTTAAAAGGAAAACGATATATTAATAATAAAATTAATAAGGAACCAGTATGAGTGTTTTTAGTCAAATAGTTGGAAATAAGGCATTGATGGTTCCTGTTGTCGCTTGGATTGTTGCCCAAGTATTAAAGACAATTATTCAGTCACTAAGGGATAAACATTTGAATATGCACTATATGGTTAGTGCAGGTGGTATGCCGAGTGCTCATGCATCTTTAGTCTGCGCTCTGGCGACGACCATAGGCATACTATTCGGTACAGGTTCGGGACTGTTCGCTAGTAGTGTCGTATTGGCATTTATAGTAATGTATGATGCTACCGGTGTGCGGCAGGCTGTGGATAAGCAGTCTGTCGTTTTAAATCATTTAATGGATAATTTCCCCAAAACAAAGCACGAATTTGAATTCATACTAAGACAATTAGTGGGACATACAAGGCTCCAGGTTGCGATGGGCGCTATTCTGGGTATTCTTCTTGCGTGGTGGTTGGTTTAAAAATCACAATGTATACGGATGGGCTCATTACTGATTTATTGAATCACCAACGAGCCTTATTCTATAATGAGCTACATGAGAAATTATAATTATTTCACGTTAAATTCGCTTTGGTTTCTTATCACAATTAATTTTCTAATCTTTCTGATTACTTTGGTAGGAATCAGGGCAGGGAGGGACCTGGTTTCCTTATTTGGTTTAGCTCCGGCATTATTTGTTAGTCGACCATGGACTATATTCACCAGTCTTTTTATTCATGGTGGATTGTGGCATATCGCTTTCAATATGATAAGCCTCTATTTCGTAGGTAGTCTTATAATTAAGCTGTTAGGAGAGAAGAGTTTTCTAATGGTATATTTTGCTGGAGGAATACTAGGTAATATCTTCTATCATTTTCTTGGTAACCCTACTACGTTTGGATTTGGAGCTTCTGGAGCGATATTTGCCCTTGTGGGAGTACTGGTAGTAATAATGCCGAAACTACCCGTTTACATATTTTTTATTCCTAAGGCGTTTCCTCTCTGGGTTGCTGTCCTGGTTTTTCTCCTCTTTTCTTTCATACCAGGCATTGCATGGCAAGCTCATCTTGGAGGACTTATCCTTGGTCTTTTAGCGGGATTATGGTTCAAGAGGAAAAAACGAGCTTATCATATTTAGGTAGTTATAGTTAACCTGAATGCAATTTTTAGATATTTGGCAGAGAGTATCAGAATAATCACGAGTGCAATTTAAAACAAGAAAACAATTATCATTAGAGAAAATGCTGATAGGGAAGTGCTGCAGTCAAGGAGAAGATGACTAGAGGCATAAATCTGGGCTCACAAGTTGAACGATATTTGCCATTGCGAATTCAGGAATTGCTTGGTGTTATTAGCAAGGAGGCTAATTTATCAGGGCAAAGGTTATATTTGGTTGGTGGTATTGTACGTGATTTGCTTCTTAATCATCCAAATTTTGATTTAGATCTGGTAACCGAAGGAGATGCTATAGCACTGGCTAATCGAATAGCTCCCCTGACACAAGCGAAGCTGCTTGTACATCAACAGTTTGGAACAGCGAAGCTTAGTTATGATAATTTCAGTATAGATATAGCTACTACACGCAATGAAACTTATGCCAGGCCTGGTGTTTTGCCTGCTGTAACTTCTGCCAATATTTCGGTTGACCTCTTAAGGCGTGATTTTTCTATTAATGCTATGGCTATATCATTAAATGATAATGATTATGGAATATTAATAGATCCTTGTGGTGGCAAAAATGACGTGGAGAAACATCTGATTCGCATTTTACATT
>JAUUZT010000219.1 GCA_030589825.1 Dehalococcoidia bacterium | reverse complement strand
GAAGGCTATTCATGCCAGGTCGGGCTTACTTTTCCTCTTATATTATGGTGGCTGTCCGCTCGCTCGTCCTGTAGAATTATCTGCATAATATTTATATCCAAAAGCTTACCGAATTTTCTGCCCACTTCTTTCATGGTGCCAACCTGCCAGAAACCTGCGCTTTCATGCAGGTAAATGCTGAGGTCGTTACCTTCCACTATTCGAGCAATCACCACGTGCAGGCTAGTCTTTCGCCCTTCATCCAGAATGGCTGTCATCAGTCTTCTGCCTATGCCTTTCCCCTTTTGGTCCTTGTGTACATAGAGTGATATCTCGGCGGTATCGGCGTAGGCACACCTGCCAGACCATCTGCTTAAGGATGCCCATCCAATGATGAGGTTGTCATCTTCCGCAACCAGTATTGGATATTTTTCCCCATGTTTTGAAAACCAGGTTTTTTGTTCCTCAAGATTTTTGGTTTGGGTATCGAAGGTGGCTGTCGTGCTGACAACCGCATCGTTATAGATTGCAGTGATAGCAGCCAGGTCTGCCGAGGTCGCTCGTCGTATCGTCAGCATCGCATCAACACCCTTTCAGTTGCAGCCATTTTACTTGCTGGCTGGGGATACCGCCATTACGGTAACCCTTTCAGATAATCCAGGACTTCCTGCGTGCTTACCACATCTCCAAAGCGCAGGTCCATGTCAAGCAGGGCATAGGCCGCTTGCTCGGGATCGCGGGAGCCTACAGCCTCATGAGGGATTATAGTATGCAGTCCCAGGTTCAGGCTGTCGATGGCAGTGCAACGGACGCAGGCATCTGTACTACAGCCCGTTATAATGAGAGTATCTACGCCATTTCCAACCAGTATCTCGGTCAGCGGTGTTCACCAGAAACTTGAAGATTTTTTCTTTCTGATTAGTGTTTCATCCGGCTGTCGCTCCATCCGGTGGTCGAGTTTATCCCACTTAGAGCCTTCTACTGCCACCTCTTTCAGTGCTGGCACTTTCAACAGCTTCACGGGTGAGACGTCGCTGAAAGCAGCATTGTACGATATACAGGTGAATATTATCTGAGGTTTGGGATTCATATTACGTGCTATACGTAATATCTTGAGAGTGTTGGCTATAGGCTCGTCCATGTCTGCTCCTAGTGGGGACTCCCCTGTTTTATCAGTCCATGCAAGGCTGAAGTCAATTACTATAATAGCGGGGACTTTACCAAAGCCTCAGCGTCCTCCATATCGCCTCTTCTTGTAGAATTCCTTTACCAGTGGATATTTATCTAGCCAAGTGGTCATAGTTTGTGGTCTCCTTTCCAGTGGGTATTATTAATTATTAAAGGCACTATAAATGGACATGCTGGTCTTGTCAAGGCAAATATTTATTGCTTAACACTATCGGACTGCTTTTAATGTCTTGTATATCATATGAGAGGTATGTATAATACCGTCTAAGTTTCCCAAGAAGGATGCCGGCCGGATTGTATTAGTCCTGCGTCCGCTATCGACAGGTACTAAAATATAGGAGTTGTGGAGGTGACTATGAAATTAGCTACAAGAATGTCCCGATTGGGAACAGAATCTGCCTTTGAGGTTCTGGCACGTGCCAGGGCGCTTGAAGCAAAGGGGATTGATGTAGTCCACCTGGAGATTGGTGAGCCTGATTTCGATACCCCTCAGAATATTTGTGACGCGGCCACTGCGGCAATAAACAAAGGTTATACTCATTATACTACCTCTCAAGGGATACCAGAACTGCGCGCCGAAATAGCCAAGCAATTGGGGAGCTCTCGTGGCGTTTCCTTTGACCCTGACCGTATTGTGGTGACCACGGGTGCCAAGCCAATCATGTTTTATAGTATTCTGGCCCTTCTTGGCGAAGGAGATGAGGCCATACATCAAGATCCTCTCTTTCCTATTTATGAATCGATGATCAAGTTTTCAGGCGCCACCGCGGTGCCAATTCCCCTCAGGGAGGAACTTGGCTTTCGTATGGATATAGATGAACTCCGGTCCAAGGTGACCTCGCGTACCAAGATGATTATGATAAATTCACCTCAGAATCCCAGCGGAGGAGTTATGGAGGAGGAAGACATACGTGCCCTGGCAGAGATTGCCATAGAAAACGATATTATCGTCTTGTCCGATGAGGTATATGATCACATTATGTATGAAGGCAAGAATTATAGCATTGCCAGCCAGCCGGGGATGCTTGACAGGACCATTCTGTTAAATGGTTTTTCCAAGACTTATGCTATGACCGGTTGGCGCATGGGTTATGGTTTTTTCCCCTCTGAGATGGTGGCTCATATTGTTCGCCTGGTCACTAACAGCGTCTCCTGTGCACCTCCGTTCATTCAGCAAGCCTGCGTTGAGGCGCTCCGCGGCCCTCAGGATAGCATACCTAAAATGGTGGCAGAATTTAAAAAGAGACGAGACCTGATTGTGGATGGGCTTAATGAAATCCCCGGAATCAGTTGCCATCGACCCAAAGGGGCCTTCTATGTCTTCCCCAATATCAAGAAACTGGGTATGAGCGCTGATAAGTTCAGCGACCACTTGCTAAACGAAGGCGGTGTGGCTACTCTCTCAGGTTCAGCTTTTGGTGCGAATGGTGAAGGTTATCTAAGACTATCCTATGCTACTTCCCAGGAGAACATCAAAAAGGCCCTGGAGAAGATAAAGACGGTGGTTGCCAAGCTATAGGCTGATTTCATTGTTTTCTGCTGTTT
>JAUUZT010000060.1 GCA_030589825.1 Dehalococcoidia bacterium | reverse complement strand
ACGCCACTTAAGTTAGCATTTTTAAGTCTGTTTTTTAATTCTACTTCTTTTGCCGAAATAACTTCCTTTCTATTTGCGGCACTCTCCTGGTAATAGTCTGAATCCCCGGGATATATTTCGGAAAGAATCTGGGATATCTTGTCTACCATTTCAATCTGATATGAGGGAAGCATTGGGGCATCCATTATATCTATTATTCTAACGGGCAAATCAGGATTGTTGGCAGCCTCTATAAGGCCGGTTATATTTGCCATTTTTTGCTGCCAGTTATGGATAATGAATAAATCGCTGTTAGCCAACGCTTCAATGTCGCCTGGCTTTACATCGTAGTGTCCTGGGCACATGCCAGGAGGGATGGCAGAGCTTACCTCTAATTTTCCATCAGCAATATCTCGCACAGCACTTGCTATTTGAGAACTGCCTGCCATTACTTCCGCTGATGGAGAGCTACACGATAAAGGTACCAGAAGTACTGCCATAGCAAGTAAAATTAAAATAGTTGAAAATATTTTTCGCAAAACAAAACCTCCTTTAAGGTTCCGTTTAAATATTCTTGATAGTCTCTTTTTCACATCAATCGCTAATAAGCCATGTATTGCACAACCAACCCCACACATTTTTAACCATTTTTATGATTCTATTTTATTATGCAGAATTCCAAAACAATCAAGAGCTAACTTGACCGGCAATCACTACAAACTCCCGAAATGACCATATGGCGTAAATCTGCATCGAACCCATAATCCCGAAGCATGGAGGCTTTTAATGGACCTAAAGTTGATTCCTCTAAATCAATTACTTTTCCACAGATACGGCAAATTAAATGATGGTGATGCCCCTTTATGGCAGCATGATAACGGATGCATCCATCCCCAAGGTTGCTTTCTGTAACCAGTTTTAAGCCACTTAGAAGTTCCAGGATACGATAGATTGTAGATTTGTTGATATAAGGAAATCGATCGTGTAGTTGTTCATAAATTTCCTCGGCACTAATATGGTTGTCTGCATGATAAATGGTCTTGAGGACTAAGATGCGTTGTGGGGTTAGACGATACCCTTTCGCATGCAGAACTTCATAGCAAAGCATTTGTAGAAAGAAGCATAACAGGGCTAACTTGCAAATGCAACAAGTTGCATTTGCAACGATTCGTTTTTATTTTTTACTTTCTGCTGTCCATCCACAAAGTAAAAGGGCCATTATTATCGATATGTACCAACATATGTTCTTGAAAAACTCCCGTTTCTGTCTTAAGACCGGTGGCGCGAATTAGGGTCACGAAGAAATCATACATTAGTTGTGCCTTATCGGGTGGTGCAGCATCAGCGAAACTAGGCCGCCTTCCTTTTCGGAGATTGGCCAGAAGGGTGAACTGACTTATTATCAGAATTTCGCCATTTATTTCAGATACAGATACATCAAATTCACTCTGTCCGCGAGGGAAAATACGTAAGCCCTTTATCTTGTCAGCTAAATAATGAGCATCTTTTTCTGAGTCGTCTCGTTCAACACCGAGAAAAACTACTATTCCACGACCGATTTGCCCTACCAATTTATTTTCTACGTTTACAGATGCCTTATTAACTCGTTGAATCAGTGCTTTCATCTTTGCATTTTTATGTCAGTCATGATAAATTATTGTCGGAAAGAAATATAATACCTGATTAAGTGGGTAAAAGCCCACTTTTTAATTGTCGTGTAGAGATAATATGAAATCAGAATTTATGGCGGCGATTACACAACTCTCATCTGAGAGGAATTTGCCTAAAGAGGTAGTGTTGTCTATCTTAGAGGCAGCGCTGGTGTCTGCTTATAAAAAGGGGATATTCTCTCCTGAGCAGGACATCTCGGTCAAAATTAACTCTACTGGGATTGGGGTCAGTGTCTATGTCAACAAAGTAGTAGTTGAATCGGTTACAAACACCCTCACAGAGATCTCTTTGCCCGAAGCTCAAAAATTTCAAGACGACTATCAGCTTGGTGATATAGTACCAATAGAATCTACACCGGAAAATGCTGGCCGCATAGCTGCACAGACTGCGAAACAGGTAGTATTACAACGGTTACGTGAGGCAGAACATCACGTAATATATGAACAATACAACGCTAAGGAAAACGAAATTGTTAGTGGGATGGTTCGTTTTATACATCCTAAACAAATAAGTGTTAGCTTGGGTAAGGCCGAGGCAATACTTCCAGCAAATGAGCAGGTAGCTAGTGAGCGTTATCGGCCGGGGCAACGATTTAAGTTCTATTTGCTAGAGATACATCAAGGTGTAAGGGGTCCTCAGATATTAGTATCTCGTTCACACCCTAACTTGCTACGTCGTCTTTTCGAAATAGAGATACCAGAAATTACCAGTAACGTTGTAGAAATTAAGGCTATAGCGCGCGAGGCTGGACGCAGAAGTAAAATTGCTGTAGTAAGTCGCCAAGAAGGTATAGATCCAGTTGGTTGTTGTTTGGGAACTAGAGGTATAAGAATACAGAGTATTATTAGCGAATTGAATGGTGAAAAAATAGATATTATTCAATGGCATAGTAATCCTAAAATATTTATCTCCAATGCTATTAGCCCAGCACAAGTATCAAATATTGAACTGAATGAGGAACAGAATACTGCCACTGTAGTAGTATCTGACAGGCAGATATCTCTGGCTATAGGTAAAGAAGGACAAAACGCCAGACTGGCAGCAAAATTGACGGGTTGGCGAATCGATATTAAGAGCGTGTCTGCTGCTGAAGCAGAAAAGATGAGTTCACTTGATTCTACTGCAGTTCCTATAACTACGGAAGAAGAGCAAAAAGAAGAGGAGCCCGTTACAGATATTAAGGTAGAAGCTCTAGAAAAACCGGCAGTATTGAATGAAGAGGAGAATAAAATACCAGAAGCAGAGATTGCTGGTGAAGAGGTAGAGGAGAAAGAAGAAGAAGAAGTAGGTGAGGATATAGATACACTGCTTGCTAGGGAGGAATTCCGATCGGTAGAGGCTTCCCCTGTGCCACAGATGGAAGGGACTCCTGTACTTCGTTTTGCTGAAGATATTATGCCAGACAGAGGGCAAACACAAAAAACAGGAAAGAAAAAAGGGGCAAAGGGTAAGGCTAAAGGCAAACAGAGTAAACACAAGAATACGAATCGGAAATAAAATGGCTCTTAAAGATAAACATGTACCAAAACGTACCTGTGTTGCTTGCCGGCAGAGAAAAAATAAGGCAGACTTGATACACTTGGTACGTAGCCAGGATGGAATCGTAATAGTAGATATTTCTGGAAGGATACCTGGTAGGGGTGCTTATATTTGCCACCATAGGGGTTGTTGGGAGATAGGAATAAAGCAAAATCGCTTAGAGTATAGTTTGCGGACAAAGTTTAGTAGCGATAATCGTCAAGCTTTGATAGACTTTTACAATAAGCTGTTGGGGGGAAAGTAATATTGGGAAATATACGATTGGAAAAGGAAACGAAGCCTAAGAGAAGGAAGGCAATTAAAGTAAAGTCCACAGCATTGCCCCAGATTGAGATTCCAATTTCAATAACCGTCAAACAACTGGCTGCATTATTGAAAGCAGAACCAGTAAAAGTAATTAAGCAGCTAATGAGAAGGGGAATCATGGCGGGCATAAATCAAGCCATTGATTTTAGTACTGCTGCCATGATTACTGCGGATTTTGGTTACGTAGCTCAATCTGAAAAGGAACGTAGAGAAGCCGGAGCTGTCTCTGAACGGGAAGGAGCTGAATTACAAGCTCGTCCACCGGTGGTTACTATAATGGGGCATGTTGACCATGGAAAGACAACTCTCCTGGATGCTATCAGGGAAACGAATGTGACAGAGCATGAAGCAGGGGCTATTACTCAACATATCGGAGCATATCAAACGGCTGTCAAGGGTAATAAGATTACGTTTTTAGATACACCTGGACATGAGGCCTTTACTGCTATGAGAGCTCGTGGAGCGCAAGTAACAGATATTGTTGTATTGGTAGTTGCTGCTGATGATGGCATTATGCCCCAGACTTTGGAAGCAATAGATCATGCCAAGGCAGCCAAGGTACCAATAGTGGTCGCCATGAATAAGATAGACAAGGCTAATGTAAACATCGATCGTATTAAACAGCAACTTGCAGACTCTGGTTTGATTATTGAAGAATGGGGAGGTGATGTTATCTGTGTTCCAGTCTCTGCAAAACAGGGTACAGGAATATCGGACTTGCTGGAGAATGTATTTCTAGTCGCAGATATAGCAGAACTAAAGGCCGATCTTGGTTGTTTTTCTGAAGGAGTAGTAATCGAAGCCAAGCTCGATAGAAATAGAGGAGTAATGGTTACCTTGCTAGTTCAGCGTGGCATTTTACGACAGGGGAATATCGTGGCAGCTGGTACTGTCTGGGGTAAGATTAGAGCTATGTTCGACGATAAAGGGAATCCAGTTAAAGAGGCAGGACCGTCTACTCCTGTAGAAATCCTGGGTTTGGATGGTGTACCAAAAGCAGGTGACAACTTTACTGTAGTTGCCGATGGACGTGAAGCACGTAACCTCACTGGGGAAAAGCTGAAAAAAGTTCCCCATGAATTATCGAGCTTAAGTACTATTTCTAGCCAGATAAGTAAGGGAAAGATAAAAGAACTTAACATTGTACTAAGGACTGATGTTAATGGCAGTATTGAACCGATAAAGAAATCAATAGAGCAACTAAGTAGTGAACAGGTAAAAGCTAATGTGATACATGCTGCAAGTGGTAGCATTACCGAAAACGATGTGATGCTTGCTTCTGCTTCAAATGGTATTGTAATTGGATTTAATACCAGGCCTACAATGGGGGCACAGCAATTGGCTGAATTGGAAAAGATCAATATTCAGAGTTACGATATTATTTATAGACTAGAAGAGGAAGTGGGGAAGGCAATAAAGGGGAAGTTGGAGCCAACATATGCTAGTGTATTTGAAGGCCGAGCTGAAGTACGGGAAGTGTTTGCAGTTGGAAAACAAAATAAGATAGGTGGAGTGTATATCAGCGAAGGCAAGGCGAAAAGAAATGCCAAAGTTAAGATAATACGGCAGAATAAGGTGGTTGCTGAATCAAATGTATCTAGCCTGAAACGTTTTAAAGAAGTTACTAATGAAGTTCTTGCTGGTTTTGAGTGCGGTATAGGGATAGAACAGTTTTCTGATTTACATGTGGGCGATATTATAGAATTTTACAGAGAGGAAAGGGTAACCTAGAATATACCTTTATTTTGCGAGCTGTTATTACTCTTGGTTGCCAATAAAAACTATATATGTCTAGGCGTACTGAACGATTAAATGAGGTGTTCAAGCGAGAGATCAGTAAATTACTTGAGCGCGAGGTTAACGACCCCAGGTTGAGTAATATTATCTCGGTGACACGAGTTGAGATCTCTCCTGATTTGATAAATGCCAAGGTTTTTGTTAGCGTTTTAGGAGACGAAAGCGCCAAATCAGAGGTGATAGAAGGATTTAATAATGCCTCCAATTTCCTACGCAGAAAATTGTCAGCCTGTATAAGATTGAGAGTTATTCCTCATCTCAGCTTTTATTATGATGATTCAATTGAACAGGGGGCTAGAGTATTGAAAGTACTTGATCAAGTAAGCAGTGATAGAAACTTGATGCCCTCCGCTGATGGGACGGTTTAGGAATTGACAATACCAAGCATGTGCATAAAAAACATGTTCTATATGAGCAGGTGATTTGGTAAGGATATATACATAATAATAAGGAGGGTATCTAGTT
>JAUUZT010000034.1 GCA_030589825.1 Dehalococcoidia bacterium | reverse complement strand
GGCAGAAGTGTCTGGGATATTACTGCTTCTAGAACTTGGGCAAGCTGTAATCTGACTTGGCGTTGATGCTCTGGAGGGAAGGCATCGATTATACGGTCAACGGTTTGAACAGCATCGACAGTATGCAATGTTGCCAATACTAAATGACCTGTTTCGGCAGCAGTTATTGCTGTACTTATAGTTTCCAGGTCACGCATTTCACCTACGAGGATTACGTCAGGGTCATGACGAAGCGAGTGTATCAAAGCGTTGGAAAATGATTTTGTATCGTCGCCCATGTCCCTTTGAGCGAGGATGCATAACTTGTTTGGATACAGATATTCGATAGGGTCTTCTATGGTAATAATATTTCGTCTTTCATGTTCGTTGAGATATTCAATCATGGCTGCAAGGGTAGTACTCTTTCCGCTACCGGTAGGGCCAGTGACCAGAACAAGTCCTCTCGGTTTCAAAACCAGATCCTTGCAAAGTTGTGGCAGTTGCAGTTTATCGATGTTTGGCAGTTCAAATGATACCCGGCGGAAGGCAATGCTTAAGGTTCCTCTTTGCAACATAGCGTTAACCCGAAATCGTGCTACCCCAGGCAAACTATAGGCAAAATCAAGTTCCAGCTCCCGATAGAATGTTTCTCTCTGTTTAGGGGTAGTGATTTGTTTAAAAGCCTCTTTCATATCTTCGGGACTGACTAATGACAACTCTTCCTGAGGAGTAAGCACCCCATCGATACGAAATACTGGGGGGCCAGGAACTCTGAGGTGTAAATCCGAAGAGTCCTTTTCTGCCATTAAACGAAGGAGTTTATCTACCTGCATAATAACACCTCCAATAGAGGTTCATTTATCTGTTGCCAAACAAGTTAAACCTCCATACTTTAGTTCCTAATAATACTACTTCGGTGATTTAGTTGTCTACGGGGTAACTACTACAAGCTACTATATCTTTTTTAGGGGACAACAATAGATGATGAAAGTAAGTGCTTGGAATTGTATCTTGGACATACTTGCTCATTATATTGTTTGACTATGCTTAATTGATGCTATGTTTTAGATTCATTAAGAAAGGTGAGGATATCCTTTCGATTGAACCGTATGTTGTGATTTGGTCCAATTATATATGATTTTAACAGTTTCTCTCTATTCCATCTTCGGATAGTATTAGGATGGACGTTGAGGAAAGAGGCGACTTCTTTGACAGTCAGCATCCTTTCGGGTGTTTTACTAATAGAATATTCTTGTTCTAACATTATTTTTGTTTCCTATTAAATACTAATGATTACTTCTAATATATATCAGTATATTCTAAAAGCAATAGGAAATTAGTACTTGTAACATTGAGTATTTAGTCATAAGGCAGGTACTCGATGATAATATTAAAGAGATTGTATTATGATTTTGAGGCAGGATATAGAATTGTATTGAGGAAATAAAAATATTAGGAATAGTTGTTGTTTCAGTGAGTGCTATGTTTTAAGGTATTGTATGGCTCTTATGTCTTTAATTCCGGTGATATGTCTTTTATAGCTTCAATACCTAGGTTAATAAATTCTTCTTTTTCTAGTCCTAACTTTTGGCATAGAGTTGTATATTCATTATTGGCGGGGGAGTTTATTACTGCTTTAGCTGTTAGTTTTGATAGTTCCTCCGTGTGATTTGAAATAGCAGAAATGAGCAGTTTACTTAAAGAAATAGCGCAACAAAGCGATTTGTCCAGCTCTGTTTCTTGAGGGATACCATTAGCCGCATTATGACATAAGATAGCGTGGGTCATAGTTTCATTGGCCCCAAGTTCACGTGCTATATCGGCACCAAGTCTACCGTGGCTGGAGGGGTCATCTTCAACTAATTCCACATCGATGTCGTGTAGAAGTCCGGTGATTCCCCATTCCTTTATGTCCTTCCCCAGTCGTTTGGCCAGAGCACGCATAATAGCTTCTGTAACTAATATCTGCCTTATACTATCCTCGTTTTGGATATTAGACTGAACGGAAGCAAACACTTCTTTTCTGCTCATCCGAGTGCTCATGGTCTTATTTTCCCCCTCTCTAATAATATAGCATGTAAATATTGTCCAGTGGAAGAATTCTTATTCTGTGCTATTTCTTCAGGTGTGCCAGTGGCTATAATATGGCCGCCTTCATCTCCGGCGCCTGGCCCAAGGTCAATGACCCAGTCGGCGTTTTTTATTACATCAAGATGATGCTCAATGACAATTGCAGTGTTTCCAGAATCCACCAATCGTTGTAGTACTTGTAGTAGACAATCAACATCGTAGAAGGAAAGTCCAGTAGTTGGCTCATCGAGTATGTATAGAGTTTCACCTGTAGAACGACGGGATAGTTCCGTTGCTAATTTTACCCGCTGCGCCTCACCACCGGAAAGCGTAGGAGATGGTTGTCCCAGGCAAAGGTATCCTAGCCCAACGTCCCTGAGTGTTTCCAGTTTTCTTTTTATAATTGGGAAGTGAGAGAAGAATAGAAGGGCTTCATCCACGGTCATATCGAGGACTTCAGCAATATTCTTACCTTTGAAACAAATCTCTAACGCCTCGCGGTTGTATCTTTTTCCTTTGCACAGCTCACATGGGACGGTAACATCTGGAAGGAACTGCATTTCAATCTGGACATAACCGGCTCCCTGACAAGCCTCACAGCGGCCACCTTTTACATTGAAGGAAAACCGCCCTGGAGCATAGCCACGCATTTTGGCTTCGGGAACGGAGGCAAAAAGTTCACGGATAGGGGTAAATGTTCCAGTGTATGTTGCTGGGTTGCTTCTGGGAGTACGGCCTATTGGTGACTGGTCAATGTTAATTACTTTATCAATATTCTCAATTCCGATAATACCATCACTTTTACCTGGGCTGTCTTTTGCTCTATATAGGGTGCTGGCCAAGCTCTTATATAATACTTGATTAATAAGAGAGCTTTTGCCACTACCGGAGACTCCAGTGATACACACGAATTTACCCAGAGGGATATGGACAGTAATGCCTTTCAAGTTGTTTTCTCGAGCACCCTTAATTATCAGCTCTGTTCCAGAGCCAGTACGTCGTTGCTTTGGAGACTCTATCTGTCTTGTCCCTCGGAGGTATTCTCCAGTTATCGATCCTTGCTGCATCATTACCTCTTGTATGCTACCAGCGGCAACAATTTCGCCTCCCTTTTTTCCAGCACCTGGCCCCATGTCAATAATATAATCAGCAGCTTGCATCATAGCTTCATCATGTTCTACGACGATTAAAGTATTGCCCAAGTCTTTAAGGTGTTTTAACGTAGTTATAAGCTTTATATTGTCAGAAGGATGTAGCCCGACGGTAGGTTCATCGCAGATATAGAGAACACCAGTGAGGCCGCTGCCAATCTGTGTTGCCAGATGAATCCTTTGTGTTTCACCGCTACTCAGTGTGGATGACGAGCGGTCTATGCTTAAATATCCCAGGCCGATGTCTTTTAAAAAACCTAACCTTGCATGGATTTCTTTGATAATTTGCTCAGCTATAATAAATTCCCGTGAGCTTATATGCTCTGGCAACTCATCTATCCATTCAATTGCTTTCATGATAGATAAGGAAGCAATATCCATAATATTTTTATTGTTTACTGTAACAGCTAAGGATTCTGGTTTTAATCGTTTTCCTTGGCATATAGAGCAAGGATTTGAGGACATATAACGTTCAAGGTCAGTTCTTACGTTGTCAGATTCTGTTTCTTTATAGCGGCGTTCTAGGTTGGGGATTACTCCTTCGAAACTTGTATAATATTGATAAATACCACCATGCTGATTCATGTATGTGGCTTTAAAGCGTTTTCCTTTACTACCATATAAAATTATCTTAAAATGTTTCTTGGACAATTTCTTCACTGGAGTAGAAAGGGAGAAACCATAATATTGACCTAATGACTGCAGGATACTATTGTACCAGTTGCTCATAGCACCGTTTCTTGACCAAGCTTGAATAGCTCCTTCATCCAAGCTCAATTCAGAATCTGGGATAACCAATCTGGAGTCGACTTCTAACTTGTAACCCAAACCTGAACATGCAGGGCAGGCACCATGAGGACTATTGAAGCTAAATGTCCTAGGTGCAATTTCATCTAAGCTAATTCCGCAATATACACAGGCGAAGTGCTCTGAAAAAAGTAATTCTTTTCTTTGTTGCTCGTTGTTTTGCTTTGGACTGTAATTATTATAATCAAGTATAGAAATGAGTACTATCCCTGACCCCAGTTTCAAGGCAGTTTCGATTGAATCAGCGGCCCTAGTATTATTATCACCTTTTTCTATTTGTAATCGGTCTACTACAGCTTCAACGGTATGCCTCTTGTTTTTATCCAGTTGGAATTCATCTGAAAGATCGTGGATTTGCCCGTCTACTCTAACTCTGACAAATCCTGCCTTTCTTAAATCTTGGAATACTGTTTGGTATTCACCCTTACGGTCTTTAACCAACGGTGAAAGAATCATTATTCTGCTACCTTCAGGCATATCCTGTATGGCGTCTACAATTTGCTGTACTGTCTGGCATTGAATCTCTCTTCCGCATTTTGGACAATGGGGATGTCCTGTACGAGCAAAAAGGAGTCGTAAGTAATCATAGATTTCAGTTACGGTTCCCACAATAGAGCGAGGGTTATGAGGTGGTCCTTTTTGGTCTATTGAAATGGCTGGGCTTAGCCCTTCAATATAGTCAACATCAGGCTTCTGCATCTGCCCTAAAAACTGGCGGGCATAGGCGGAAAGGGATTCCACATAGCGGCGCTGACCTTCAGCATATATAGTATCAAAGGCCAGAGAACTCTTTCCTGATCCTGATACACCAGTGATAACTACTAGCTTCTCTCTTGGAATGGTAACGTCTATATTTTTCAGGTTGTGTTCCCTGGCTCCCTTTATGAATATGGTGTCTGGCATAGTTCTGCAATTGTAGCACTAGAGGAATTAGCTCTCAAAAGAAGAGGGGATGGTTTCTTATGGTTGAAACTTGAAAAAAGTCAGAGCCTCTCAATATAAGAGGCTCTGACTGACTAATCAAGGATGGACAAGCTTTATAGTAAGCCGTTTAAATTAATCAGCACTGGTGCTAGCATTAAAGAAACTACTGACATTAACTTGATTAAGATATTTAAAGACGGTCCAGCGGTATCTTTCATGGGGTCACCCACAGTATCACCAACAACTGATGCCTTATGGGCAGGTGAACCTTTTCCTCCCTCATTGCCAGCTTCAATCCATTTCTTAGCGTTGTCCCAGGAGCCACCGGCGTTATTCAAAGTAATAGCAAGAACAAGACCTGAGGCAATGGAGCCAACAAGGAAACCAGCGAGAGCATATTTACCAAGTATAACGCCTATAAAGATAGGTGCAACAATGGCTATAAAAGAAGGAACCAGCATTTGTTTTAGTGATGCCTTGGTGGAAATATCTATACATTTGTCATAGTCCGGGCTGGCAGTTCCTTCTTGTATTCCCTTTATTTCATGCCACTGGCGACGTACTTCAGCTACAATAAGCTCCGTTGTTATGCTTACAGAATTCATAGTCATAGCACAAAAAACAGCGGGCATTAGGGCCCCTAGCAATATACCTGAAATGATATGTACATCCAGCAAGCTTAATGCTGCCCACTCAATTTCTGCATGCAATATATACGCAAGGAGTAACGCCACTGAAGTCAAAGCTGCACCACAAATAGCAAAACCTTTTCCGGTAGCTGCAGTTGTGTTGCCCAATGAATCTAAAGCATCTGTTCTCTCGCGTACTTCAGGGGAAAGCCCCGTCATTGTGGCTATCCCACCTGCATTGTCAGCTATAGGCCCATAGGCATCGGTGGCTAAAGTAATGCCCAAGGTGGACAATAAGCCAATGTCCGCCATAGCCACACCGTAAATGCCAGCAAATTTATAGGCTACAAGCATAGCAGCTACTATCAGGATAACCGGGGCCCAAGTACTAAGCAGTCCATTGGCAAAACCACGAACTATAGTAGCACCAGCCCCTGAAGAGGAAGCCTTGGATATTTTCAGCGTTGGGCTGAAGGTATATGAGGTATAGTAGGTTGTACTTTCGCCTACAAGAGCTCCTGCTATTAAACCAGCCAGAACTGCCCAGAAAATTCCTATGCTGGCTCCCAGGGAAGTGATTATCAGGAAAGAAAAAATTGCTGCCAATACTATCGCAGTGTTTGTGCCCCGTCGTAGGGCAGATAACAAAGCGCCCATTTCTGGTTTCTCTCCTACTTTTACCATGAAACATCCAATTATAGAAGCAATTATCCCTCCTGCACGAACTAGGAGAGGGAGCCACCATGCAATTTGAATATTGGGAACAAGATTAAAAGTTTCGCCACCTACAGCGATTGCTCCTGTGGCGACTAAAGCTACCGCCATAGTAGCTACGATTGATTCAACATAGGATTCGAATAAATCAGCGCCCATTCCAGCGACATCACCAACATTATCGCCTACAAAATCAGCTATCACTGCAGCATTTCTAGGGTCATCCTCAGGTATTCCCGCTTCTACTTTACCTACCAAATCAGCTCCTGAGTCGGCTCCTTTGGTGAAAATTCCTCCTCCTACCCTGGCAAAGAGGGCTACCAGGGAAGCTCCAGCACCATAGGCGGGGATTATTGCCAGAAAGGCAGGATTAGTATGCCATGCAAAATAGAGAATGGACATACCGATAATACCGATACTGACTACTGTTAAGCCCATGACAGCTCCACCTCTGAAGGAAACCCGTAAGCCTTGGTTCAAGCTTTTTTGCGCTGCGGCACATGTCCTCCCATTGGCACTTGTTGCCATAGTCATGCCCGCATAACCTGCGCCCATAGAGCATACGGCTCCAAAAATAAAAGCTACACTTACTCTCCATCCCAGTGCGGGTATTACTGCTAGGATAATGGTTAATACTATTACCACAATAGCCATAGTACGGTATTCTCTACCGATGAAAGTCATTGCTCCTTTACGGATGGCACGAGATGTCTCTCGTATTTTCTCAGAACCCTCTTCCTGGCTTTTGACATAGTGTGTAAAGAATGCTACTACGCCAAAGCCAATTAGTCCTACCACTAAGCAAATCCAGACTAAATCCATAGAACCTCCTTTTTATATATTTTATTAATTAGACTATCAAGCTGGAGTTGTGATTTTACTGTCTTTCTTTGTCTTGTATTCTCTGTTTTATTGGTACTAACACTATGATCTGAATTACTTTGGGATAGGAGATTTAAAACTAGTAGTTCGCTTATCACCATTAGAACATGGCAAATTATCTTTAGTTGAGGAATTATTGTATAACTGTTGTGAATACAATGAGCTATATCTTCCAGCACATGTAAACCTTCACTTACACGGTTAAAGTTGATGTCTAGGATGCGTAGTGAGCACGAAATCATAATTCTAAAAGAAAATAATAGCATAAATTCTAATAAGCTGTAACATAGATATTACTTAATCCGGTTTGACTATCTATGACACTGTTCCTTATAATTTTACATAGTGGAGGGGTGACCGAGAGGCTGATGGTGACGGTCTTGAAAACCGTTTTCGTTTATTGCGAACGTGGGTTCGAATCCCACCCCCTCCGCCAGTTTAATATAGCCCATTATAGAATGAGATAGACAAGTTTAATTGCAGGGAATTTAAACTAAAACTTGTGGCAGAATCAATTCCAAGTATACAGGTAGATAAATTATTAAACTGTTTGCTATTATGTGGGAAACAGGAGTATCAAGGAGGTATATATGGGAAAGAAAAACTTTTTTTGGATTTTTGGGATTATCCAGAGCCTCTCTTTAGGGGCAATAATCTTCATTATATT
>JAUUZT010000065.1 GCA_030589825.1 Dehalococcoidia bacterium | reverse complement strand
CTCTATCAATTTCCACATGACCTCTTTCCAGGTACCCACTGGTCCACCAGGTGGTGCTGGATGAAGATTGATTATGGTGTAATGCTGGCATAGCTCTTCGCCAATGATGAGCATATAACCTGCCATAACACAGATGTCCGGAGCGAATTCCTTAATTCTTTTATCTATCTCTCTGTCATAGAGTATTCTCCATCTCTGCTGTGATGGATTTTCTTTCTCTGAGATGTTTGTACCGCTATTATTGATAGAGGTAGAGTTAATAGGAGGTTCATGTTTGGAATTGATACTGGCAGGTAATCCTTCCTTGAATTTCTTGCTGGAGAAATGGACCAGAGGTATTTTATAGCTTTGTATTAATTTAAAAAACAGGTCAGTTTGTTCTGATTCTCCAGGTTCCCTGTTGCAAAACACAAAGCCTATTTTACCGTCGATATCACCATTGCTAATGCTTTGCTGCACTGCTTGTAATAGTCGTCGCGAGCCTTCGCCCTTGCCTGAGGAAAACCAGCCGAGGTTCAACATGAGCCTACCCTCCCTATTTTTATCTCGTTATTCAAAGAAAGGTGATGTAAATGGTGCAGCTTTTAGCGTTTCTTTATTCTTGCCCAGGTACTGGCAAGGTGTATCAGCGGGCTGGACCTGTGACCGATAATTTTCCCCTGTGCCAGGCTGCTAAGAAATTCTTCAGGACCGCTGAATTCAGGCATTTCCACATAGGCCTTACCGATTTCACTGGAAGTATGGGCATCGCTTCCGGCTCCACCAGGCAATCCATATTTTTTAGCCAGTTCATATGCTTTACTGGAACTGTTTGGAAAAGGAGTTCGTGCATTGAAAACCTCAATCAGGTCAAGTTTCTCCATGATTTCAGGTGACGTTAACTTTTTATAATTATCAAGTGGCCATCGCCCAAACGGGTGAGGTATATTTACCAGTCCGCCCTGTTTTTTAATTCTGTCTATAGTTTCCTCTACGGATAATCCTCTTGGAATCTCCTCGTTGAGAAATAATCCCATAATTTCACCACTAGATGTCATAATCTCTTCGGCAACGATTACAGTGAAAGGAGCCATTTCTTGTAGCTTCAAAGCTCCTTCAATGCTGTTGTGGTCTGCCAGAGCGATACAATTTATTCCAATCTTGAGGCAATGCTCCATTATAACTTCCAGAGGAGTGCAACTATCCGGCGAATAACAGCTGTGGATGTGAAGGTCAGCTTTAATCAATTTGCCTTTTCCTGATATTCCCCACTGCGGGTGTCAACTTTAATTTTATCCCCGGTGTTAATAAAAAGAGGTACCTGTACAGTTAGACCAGTCTCGAGTTTAGCTGGCTTACTTCCCCCAGTGGCGGTATTGCCCTTGAAGCCAGGCTCCGTATCTGTGATTTGTAGCTCTATTGATACTGGTAGCTCCACATTTATTGGCTCACCCTTGCAGGTTAATAAATCAAGGCTCAGTCCTTCCTTCAGGTAATTAATTGCTTGGTCAAGTTGTTCTACAGTTAGTACTATTTGTTCGTAATTCTCGTTGTCCATAAAATGGTAGAGGTCTCCATCATTGTATAAATATTGAACTGAACGGTTTTCCAGGAAAGCTGGTGTAAATTTGTAATTGGCCTGAAAAGAACGTTCGGTAGTGTTACTGCTTTTAATATCACGAAGCTTCAGCCTGACCTGGGCTGACCCTCTTCCCACCTTGATGTGCTGATATTCTGTAATCTGGTATATATTTCCATCCAATTCAATGGCGATTCCCTTTTTTAATTCACCTGCACTAATCATTGAGTTCTCCCTTTGTTTATTATTGGTAAAGTCATTTATGGATGGCAAAAGGTTCTTAATTTACCTTTTTGTTATATCCTTAGAATGATAGGCTTTTTGCTGATTTGGTAAGTATCTTTACAGAACCATTCTCCAGCCTTACCGTATCCTCAATTCTAACACCTCCATAGCCCTGAATGTAAATTCCAGGTTCTATGGAGAATACCATGCTGTCACTAAGTATATCACTGGAAAGTCGTGATAGAAAAGGCGCTTCATGTATTGCCAGCCCTATGCCGTGTCCCAGGCCATGTCCAAAATTGTTGCCGTATCCGGCCGCTTCAATAATATTTCTAGCCAGTGTATCAGCCTCAGCACCGTTCATGCCTGATTTAATCCCCTCTATAGCGGCCTGTTGTGCTTCTAATACTATACTGTATATCTCTTGTAACGTTTTATCAGCCTTACCTATGCATACAGTTCTGGTGAAATCGCTGCAATAACCATCTATTTTGGCTCCCATATCTATCAGGATTGGTTCTCCCTGTTGGAGGCGTCTTTCGCCTGGTATGGCATGAGGTAGGGCTGTGTTAGGGCCTGTAGCAACTATAATGTCAAAGGCTGTTGCCTCAGCCCCGTTTTTACGAAGAAAACCCTCGACCTCCCATGCAATTTCCTTTTCAGTTATCCCTGGACGGATAGTAGAAAGGAATTTAGTAAAAGCAGCGTCCGTAAGCTGAACCGCTTTTGTGATTATGTTCAATTCTGTCGCGTCTTTTATGCAGCGAAGCTTTTCAACCATTCTATAGCAGGGAATGAGTTCTAAATCAAGGTGTTCAGCCTCTATTATCTTGCTAAGCTGCTGGTAAGTGGCGAATGGTATATATTGAGCCTCAAATCCCAGTTTATGCCAGCCATGTGTTTGTATCAGTTTCGTAAACCAAATGGCTGTTTCTCCATTTGTTTGCATTATCTCAAAACCTTGGCTTTCCTGTCTTGCTTGTTCGGTATAGCGAAAATCAGTGGTTAATAGAGCCTGCTTTTGAGATATGAATAGCCATCCCGAAGAGCCCCTAAAACCAGACAGGTAGCGGCGGTTTTCCTGTTCTGATACCAGTAAGGAATCAATGCCCTCCGCTGAAATAAGGGTGCGTATACCTTGTAGCCTACTGTTGTCCATGGCACCTTCTTTCAGTTGCACGTTTTAATACTAGAGCAGAGAGGCACCTCATTCGGTTGGCTTGCTTTCCTCGTTTATTTGTTCCAGCTTGTCTGTCGTTGTTTTGAATGTACAGCTGTAACATTTTACCTGTCCCTTTTTATCCTGCAGAAGCAGTTTTCCACATTCAGGGCAGGGAGTTGGCAAAGGCTTATAGCTGGTGGCAAAATGACATTTCGGATAATTACTGCAACCATAAAATACTTGTTTCTTTTTGTTAACTCTCTCTACTAACTCTCCATCGCAACCATCCTCAGGGCAGTTGATTCCAGTTCTCACAAAGTAAGGTTTTGTTATCTTACATTTGGGATAATTAGGGCATGCCAGAAACTTTCCAAAACGGCCTACCTTTATCAGCATAGGTTCGCCGCACTCGGGACAAATTTCATCACTAGTTTTAGTCATGTCTATTTTAACTATATCCGTGTAGGCTTTTTGTAATAGCTCTTCAAAGGGGGAATAGAAAGCAGTCAGGATGGAGGACTCAGAACATTTCCCCTGAGCTATCTCATCCAGGTTCTGCTCCATCTTGGCGGTAAAATCAGCATCTACTATTTGAGGAAAATGTTCAACCAGTATCTTGGTAACCACTGTTCCTAATTCATCGGGATGAAATTTGCCTTCTTTTTTATATACGTAGTCTCTATCTTGGATAACAGATAAAATTGGTGCGTATGTACTGGGACGTCCGATTCCTTTCTGCTCCAGTGCTTTTATCAATGTCGCCTCAGTGTAACGTACCGGCGGTTTAGTAAATTGCTGTGAAGAGAAGAGGTTCTTGTAATCCAGCTTATCGCCGTCCTGTAATGCAGGCAAGCGGGTAATTTTATCCTCTTCCTTTTCCTCTTCATCACTTCCTTCTCTATAGACTTTTATAAAACCCGGGAAACTGAGATTAGAGCTGGTTGCAATGAGTTTATATGGTTTTTTCGCTTTTACTTCTGCTGTTATGTCTATGGTCGTGTTGTCATATATGGCGGCTGACATCTGGCTGGCGACACAGCGTTTCCAGATGAGCTCATAGAGTCTAAGCTGTTCAGGTTTTAGAAAAGGTTTAAGCTGTTCTGGCTCGCGGTATATACTGGTAGGCCTGATTGCCTCATGGGCTTCCTGTGCCCATTTTGTTTTCTTTCCAAAATGTCGCGCTTTTTGTGGCAGAAATTCCTTTCCGTACTTCTCCTTGATGTAACTTCTTACCTCTGTCATGGCTGTTGCTGCTATGTTAGTAGAATCTGTACGCATATAGGTTATCAGTCCTATTGAGCCCTCTTCACCTATTGAGAGTCCTTCGTAAAGTTGCTGTGAAATAGCCATTGTGCGCTTGGCAGTGAAATGCAGTTTTCTTGATGCTTCCTGTTGCATGGTGCTGGTTATAAATGGTGGAGCAGGATTACGAGATGATTGTTTTGCTATTACGGACAGGACAGAATACCGAGCCTGTTTCAGGTCAGCAGTAACTTCGGCCGCTTTCTGCTCATTATTGATAACAAATTTAGCCCTGTTACCGGTACCTGTTACTTTGGCTCTGAATGTACTAGTTTTTTCTTTGGTTGGAGCCAGTTCTACTTCTATTATCCAGTACTCTTCAGGATTGAAGGCCTGAATTTCCTGTTCTCGGTCCACAACAATTCTGACAGCAACCGATTGGACTCTACCGGCAGAGAGACCTCTCTGCACTTTTTTCCAGAGAAGAGGGCTTAATTTATAGCCAACTAGTCTGTCCAGTATTCGTCTTGTTTGTTGTGCGCTGACCATATGCTCATCTATGGAGCCAGGATGCTTAAAGGCCTCTTCCACTGCCTCCCTGGTTATCTCGTGAAAAACAACTCTGTGTAGTGTTTTCTTGTCTGTACCTGGATTCGCAGCTTGTATCAAGTGCCAGGAAATAGCCTCTCCCTCACGATCAGGGTCAGTAGCCAGGTAAATAGTTGTGGCTTTTCCCATCGCTTCTTTTAATTCTTTGACGATTTTCTTCTTTTGAGTTGGTATTACATACTTCGGCGTGAAATTATCATCTACATCTACTCCCAATGTTGATTTAGGCAAGTCACGTACATGTCCCAGAGAAGCTTTGACGCTGTAACTGCGCCCCAGTATCCTGTTTAATGTTCGAGCCTTGGCTGGAGATTCAACAATAACAAGTTTATTTACCATAAATTAAAAATTCCTCATTTCTTGTACCAGTGTGTAATTCATATTTCCTATTTGTCTGGTTACTCCTTTCAATTCCAGTATGGCCAATGTGCTCCCCACTTCTGACATATTGAGACCACTTAGACGGCATATTTCATCTATATGTATTGGCTCAGCGCCAAGCTGTTTCAGTATTTTATTTTCACTTTCATTGGATGCTATAAATTCCTTGATATTGAGTTGTTGCGGAGTTATTGTAGCAAGATTTAATTCCTCCAGGATGTCGTTGAAATCGCAGACTAGTTTAGCTCCCTGTTGAATTAACTTGTTAGTCCCCTTGCTGACAGTTGAAAGGATACTGCCTGGAATGGCAAATACCTCTCTATCTTGTTCCAAAGCTT
>JAUUZT010000203.1 GCA_030589825.1 Dehalococcoidia bacterium | reverse complement strand
TTTCATGAAGAATTTCTGGTAGTCTCGATAGCGCCAGTCCTTTTGCGCTATACCTAATCGAGATAATATCCTCATAGTATAGGCATCAATGACAAATATTCTCTTGTTCCCTGCATACAGCAGTATGGAATCAACTGTTTCCTCTCCAAGCCCCTTCACTGTAAGCAATTCCTTCCTCAATTCCCACAGCCCTCGCGAGAACAACAAGTCCAGACTTCCTCTATAAAAGGTGAAAAGCCAATGGGCGAAGTTTTTCAGTTTCCTGGCCTTTTCGTTGTAGAACCTGGTTGACCTGATTAAAGGAGCAATTTCCGATACATCCGCCTGATTGATAGCCTGAAAAGAGAGCAACTCATTTTCCTTTAGCCTGGATATGGCGACCTCTACATTTCTCCAGGAAACACTCTGTGTTAGAATGGCCCCAATTACCACCTCTTCAGCCGAGTCTCCTGGCCACCATTTACAATCACCAAACTCAGCACGCAGACACTGGTATATTTCCGCAATCAGACCTTTTTCCCTGTCTATCATCGCAGGTTAAATAATTTATATGCAGAAGCCAAAACAACAGAAAATAGCGAGTTCAGCCCTATAGCTTGGCAACTGCCGTCTTTATCATCCCCAGAGCCTTCTTGATGTTCTCCTGAGAGGTAGCATAGGATAGTCTGAGATAACCTTCGCCATTCGCACCAAAAGTTGTCCCTGCAAGTGTAGCCACGCCACCTTCGTTTAGCAGATAGTCGCTGAATTTAGCAGCACTCATACCAAGTTTCTTGATATTGGGAAATACATAGAAGGCACCCTTGGGCCGATGACAACTGATCCCTGGGATTTCATTTAGCCCATCTACTATCAGATCTCTTCTCTTTTTAAACTCCGCCGCCATTTTAGGCACGCTATCCTGCGGGCCAGTAAGCGCTGCTAAGCAGGCTTGCTGAATGAAAGGAGGGGCACAGGAGACACTGTTAGTGACCAACCGAATAATATGAACTACCATGTCAGGGGGGAAAAAGCCATAACCCATACGCCAACCAGTCATAGCATAAGTCTTGGAAAAGCCATTTAACAAAATCGTTCTATCAAGCATCCCCGGCTGACTGGCAATGCTATAATTCTCGCCTTCATACATAATGTGATCATATATCTCATCGGATAAGACGATAATATCATTTTCTCTAGCAATTTCTGCCAGGGAACGTATGTCTTCCTCCTCCATAACCCCTCCGCTGGGATTCTGAGGCGAATTTATTATAATTAGCTTAGTACGCGAGGTTACTTTAGACCGGAGTTCATTTATATCCATACGAAAGCCAAGTTCCTCTCTGAGGGGAATTGGCACCGCAGTGGCACCTGAGAAATTTATCATTGATTCATAAATAGGAAAGAGGGGGTCTTGATATATGGCCTCATCCCCCTTGCCAAGAAGGGCCAGAATACTATAAAACATAATTGGTTTAGCACCAGTAGTCACTACAATACGGTCAGGGTCGAAGGAAACGCCGCGAGAACTCCCCAATTGCTTGGCGATCTCAGCACGCAATTCCGGTATCCCTTGAGAGGTAGTGTAATGAGTCTGCCCTTTATTTATTGCCTCCGAAGCTGCATCACAAATGTTCTGAGGGGTATCAAAATCAGGCTCACCTATCTCCAGGTGAACTACATCAACCCCCTTTGCCTCAAGCGCCCTGGCTCGAGCCAGAACTTCAAAGGCAGATTCTGTTCCCAGTCTGGACATCCTATCAGCTAATTTCATAGTCACTCCTACTGATTATATAATTTTACTATCCCTAAACAACCAACCTGAATTAACACAATCCTGCCAAAAAGTTTTAAAAATCAGTCGTTATTATATGCTTTCCCTGGATGAGATACAAATAAGAGTTATCTTGACAAGGACATCATGTCCCTCTATATTGCATATAAAACATTAATGATACCTCAGTGCAATATAAAGGAGGCAGCAAACCATGACCACATGGATAGACAGATACCCACAGATAAAGAATTTCTACAAGGAAAGACATTATGGAGGACGTTGCGGTTTTGGTAAAGCCCCTGCGATTATTGTAATCGACTTTAGCCTTGCGTGGACTGATAAAACAGGAGAATCGCCAATGGGAGCAAATATGGATGAACCTATAGCGTATACACTGAAAATACTACACCTTGCCCGTAAAATGAAGCCCAAACCTCCTATAATATTCACCTGCATATCCTATAATGCTACTTTCAGCGATGTGTCACCTGTGAAATTGTTAAAGGTGCCGGCATTGAAAGAGGTAGCAGTAGAAGGCTCTAAATGGGATAAACTCGATCCCCGGTTGGAGCGGCAGGCGGATGAAACACTTATCAGAAAGAAAAAATCTTCACGTTTCTGGGGCACGCCGCTTACCGAGATACTGGTTGGCAATGGGGTAGATACTCTAATCATAACGGGCTGTAGTACAGACGCCTGCGTCCGTTGCACTGCCATCGACAGCCTGGACCTAGGACTCCATACTATAATCCCTTATGAGGCTGTGGGATCCCGTGACCCTGAGCAGGCGGCCTATGCGTTACTTGATATGGATCTGCGCTTTGGCGATGTGATAAGCACACAGGATGTTTTAGACTATCTCAAAGGATTACAAAAGAGCGGATAGCCCTTGCCAGCAAGTAAAATAACTGTAACTGAAAGAGTGATGCTATGATACTGACAGTACGACGAGCGACCACGGCGGACTTGGCTGCCATCAATGAAATCTATAACGTTGCAGTTGTCAGCTCTACAGCCACCTTCGATACTAAAACTAAAACGATTGAGAAACGGGAACTGTGGTTTGCAAAACATGGAGCAAAATATCCTGTACTGGTTGCAGAAGATGACAACCACATCACTGGCTGGGCTTCCTTAAGCAGATGGTCCGATAAGCTTGCCTATGCGGATACCGCCGAGATATCACTCTACATACGTAATGACCAAAGGGGGAG
>JAUUZT010000123.1 GCA_030589825.1 Dehalococcoidia bacterium | reverse complement strand
GGCAAGTATATGATCTCCGCAAAGGCAAGAACCTGCCTCTGACAGGAGCCGAAACACTTAGTGTTATCGTAGCTGGGTTCTCGTTACCCAAGAATAGATATAATGAGTTATTAAGACAGCTACTAGATGAGTTAGGAGAGCGAGAAGGTATTTCTGATTACAGGGCCAGATTGATGATAGCCGGAAGCGGGGGATGTGATAATCCCGCATATCTTCAAGTGATGGAGGACCTGGGTGGTTTAATTGTGACCGATAGCCTGTGCTTCGGAAGTAGATATTTCTGGGAACCAGTCGAAGTCGATAATGATCCATTGCTCAGCCTGGCAAAGGCCTATCTGAATCGCCCATCTTGCCCCAGAATGGTAGACAATGCCGGTGAAAGGTCTGATTATATAAAGCAGATGGTCAAGGATTATAATGTTGACGGTGTCGTCTTCCAGAGAATCAGGTACTGCGATCTCTGGGGTGGGCAGCTCCTCTACCTGGAGAAGGAAATGAAGGAATCAAGTATTCCTATGCTGAGTATAGATAGGGAATACTCTCTGGGTGCTGTGGGACAGCTCAGGACCAGGGTCCAGGCATTCCTGGAAAGGATAGAGAGCTAATGGTTACAGAAGAAAAGAAGGATGCCCTAAAGGAGGTATTAGATTACCTGAGTTTCGCAACAGATATGATAGTGGAAAGGTTTGGGGAGAAGCACCCTGAGTGGGCGTGGATATATGCATTGCTAGTGGATTACTACGAGGAGGCGCATAAAGCAAAGGATGAAGGTAAACCTGTAGCCTGGATTAATTTCGGGGTCCCGCCAGAGTTGTTTTATGCAATGGATATAATGCCTGTTGTTATGGATGCTTTAACTGGCTCACTCGCATCAATCGGGAGTGCCCTCAAATATATCGACATAGCAGAAACCCGCGTTCCTGACTATATATGTGCAAATAATAAGATCCTAATTGGTGCAGCTTTGGCCGGGGATGTACCCATCCCCGATATACTTGTACACCCGGCACATCCCTGCGATTCCAATCTTGCAACGTATCCAGTTATAGCGGAATACTACAAATTCCCCTATTTCTGCATCGACATGCCCTATTTTAAGACCGAGCGTAGCGCTCCCTATGTAGCCGGTGAACTAAGGAAACTGGTATCCCTACTGGAGGAGATTACGGGGAAGCGACTGGATTTAGATAAACTGAAGCAGGTAATGCAGTACTCAAATCAAGCTCACGAATTGATCCTTAAACACGAGGTATTAAGGCAAGCTGTTCCCTGCCCTTATTCAAGCCTGGAAGCGATCGCGGAATACGGTATAGTCTTAGCATTGGCGGGGACTCCGCAACTGGTGGACTACTTTGAAAGAAGATACGCACTTTCAAAAGATAAAGTATCAAGAGGCGAAGGACACCTACCCAAAGAAAGGGAGAAACATCGGCTGGTTTGGATATACGGCGCACCTACCTTTGATATGACACTACTTATGTGGCTGGAAAAGGAGTATGGGGCAGTGTCCGTTGCTAATATGAACAACAACTTCACCATGAAGCCGGTCGAGGATCTATCTAATTTGGACAGTATTTTAATGGGTTTAGCAGAAAAAATAACACTATTACCAATGGCCAGGGAATGCGGAGGTCCTTGGGAGAATTGGTTAGACGCTTCCATGGATCTGATAAAGCGTTATAAGGCAGATGCTGCCGTTTTTGCCGGACATGTCGCCTGCAAAGCAAGCTGGGCTGTAATCAAGTTAATAAAGGATAAACTGCACGACGAACTCGGGATCCCAACGTTAATGCTTGAAATGGATATCTTTGACCCCAGGGTCGCGTCTACAGATGCGCTAAAATCTCAATTCGACAGTTTCTTTAATGTACATTTTCAGGAATGATTGGAGGATATCGGGACTAGAGCCCAAGTAAAAATTTGGGAAAAGCATAATGTATATAATTGATGAAGTCAGGAAAGTCGTCGGCTCCCAATATGAGTAAGAAGATCGCCATAACGGGCAAGGGGGGCAGTGGAAAAACCATGCTCACTGCAATAATGGCTAAACTCCTAGCTCAAAACAAGGACATTAAGCTTCTGGCCATAGACGCCGATTCTGCTGTGAACTTGCCTTATGCACTGGGTATAGAGGCGAAGCGCACCGTAGCCGAGATTAGGCAGCAGATAATCGAAGATCCAGAAGCAAGGGCTGAAATTAAAGATAAAAACATTCGCATCGTAATGGAAGAATCCCTAGAAACAGGGGACGGATTTCACATGCTCGTAATGGGCCGGCCTGAAGGACCTGGATGCTATTGCTCCGTTAATGATCTATTAAAATATGGAATAGAAGGTTTGTCACAGCAGTACGACGTTACCCTTATAGATTGCGAGGCCGGACCTGAGCAGGTGAATAGAAGGGTCGTGAAATCAGTAGATGTGCTCATAGTTGTTACGGATACCTCGATCAGGGGAGTTCGGGTGGCCGATTCAATACTAAGAGTTATACAAAGGGACGAGTCTATCAGGCCTGCTGTGATGGGCCTGGTCATTAACAGATTCAAAGGGGACGATGAGCTGATAGTAGCAAGTGTAAAAAAATGGGGTTTAGATATCTTTGGTCGTATTCCAGAAGACCAGAACATCACAGACTATGATGCAAGTGGAAAGCCCATTTTTAATCTTCCTGATAATGCACCGAGCGTTGTAGCTGTTGCAGAGATGTTAACAAAGCTAGGCCTTTACTAGTAGATGAGACCAGGGAGCTAGAGTAATGAATAATAAAGACGCTTATGAATCCATACTAGAGATGTACGAAGGAAAGCCATTTACAGTGTCAAAGGTGGCTGACTCATTATTAGAAGTCTTGCGCTTTCAATTTACACCTGAGGAGGCGGATCTGGCTGTTAAAGTGGGTCTTAAGGGAGGGAAGCTTGATGAAATTCAAGAGAGAACTGGTATTGAAAAGAACAAGTTGAAAAAGATGCTCAATACTATGGCGGATAAAGGCACGATGTGGATAAGACCGGGAAAAGAGGACCCAACGTACAGGACTATAGGGGTTGCGGGCCCCGGACTCCTTGAGACGGGTGGTTGGGGCAATATAAGGTTTCCGTACTCGGTACAACTCATGAAAGCATTGTATGAGTTCCAGCTTGATTTTGCGACGAAGATCCTTGCCAAGATACCATTTCCTGTAGCTCAAGTGTGGACCACCCCGGCTGCCCTACCCGCTGATGCCGAGCCGAATCAGAATGTAGCCGAAAGGATTAAAGAGGCTGGCTACTGGGGGGTGTCTACGTGCTCATGTCGCCTCCCGCATTGGATCGCTGACCCCGGGAATCACTGTAACCACCTGTTGGAAACGTGTCTTTTCTTGGGGGATACGGCCCGATGGGGTGTCGAGCATGGCATGTGCCGGGAGATTACTTATCAGAATGCTATCGAGATCCTGCGGAAATGCAATGAGGAGGGTTTGGTGCACACCTATGATCCCAATGAGTTCATCTGTAATTGCTGCCCAGATTGCTGTGTGTTGCAGGTTGGCAATAGAGAGCCGGGGGCAAACGTACTGCAACCCTCTGAGTTCGTAGCCCAGATCGATGAATCAACCTGCGATGCATGCGGCAACTGCGCTGACCGCTGCCCGTTCGGTGCAATAGAGGTTGATACATATGCTTGTGTTGATACAGACAAATGCCTTGGATGCGGGGTATGTTTTTCCACTTGTTCAACAGATTCAATAAAGTTCATGAGACGTCCAAAGATAGAAGACCCCCGTACAGTGGCGGTGGCATAGTATAACCATGAACAGTGTATTCTTTTAGAAAACGCTGATTTGATATTGGGTACGTCAATAGCTAAGGAGTGATTATCGTGGCTGGGAAGGTCAAGAAATTAGAAGCAGATGTTGTAATAGCCGGTAGTGGTCCGGGTGGATGTACTATAGCCAAGGAGCTCTCTAAAAAGGGAAAGAAGGTAATCCTTATTGAGAAGGGCAGGGATGATGACAGGTTTAATGG
>JAUUZT010000141.1 GCA_030589825.1 Dehalococcoidia bacterium | reverse complement strand
TCTCATCTACGGTACGAGCTGCCGCTACTATATCAGCGCCACCCTCAGCAAGTACCAGTGAAATCGCCTTTCCAATACCTCTGCCAGCCCCGGTTACGATTGCTACCCTGCCTTTAATACCAAACTCTTGAGGAATCATACTACGCCTCCTTTTTTATCTAATACTATTTTCAAAGTCTCATCATAATAAAACGTCATTGAATAAGCTGTCAACAAATTAAAGATACCCTCTCCTCATAAAAGAGTGGTAAGCCTGTGGCTGGATTCCTGCATCTAAAGGGATGACAAAAATAATTCCCTCATATACAATAACCACGTAGAACTCTAGAGGAGGGATTAAAAGAATGACAAGAAAATTGTCCTTATATTCGAGCCTAATCCTGATTATCTGCATCCTCGTCACTATTCTCACTCTGCCCTCCCAATCCTTTGCCCAGGACTCCGAAGGTGATTATATCTCTGGAGTATATTTTACTGGCATCGGCTGCCGTCACTGCGCCAGGACAGACCCCCTGGTATTAAATGAACTTCCAGGCGAATATCCCAATCTGATTGTCCTGGAATATGAAATATATGACTTGGAGCAAAATGCTCCTTTATTTGAGGAATATTCACGTGTCTACGACTCAGGATTCGATGTGCCCCAGATAATCTTCAACAAAGAGCAATATTTTAGTAATGACATCTCGATATTGAAAGACCTGAGGAACA
This sequence comes from Dehalococcoidia bacterium, assembly GCA_030589825.1. Taxonomy (GTDB): domain Bacteria; phylum Chloroflexota; class Dehalococcoidia; order GIF9; family AB-539-J10; genus JAUUZT01. The sequence continues at coordinate 3,059 of JAUUZT010000141.1, read as the reverse complement.
GCATGGACGATATAGCCTACAATCCGGTACCGCTTATTGACGGTAGCTCCATTGACTTCCAGAAATTAGACCTGCTCTCCTTACCAGGCTATCCAAAGATATGGCATCAAAATAAAATAGCCATGAAAAGGGGCACACAAGGGGATAGCGACCTCCTTAAGAACTTAATTCTTAAAGAAGATTTGCCCGATATTTTGAAAGGAAAGGATTATATTCCTATAGAGCCAGTTGCTGTGGAACTCTCGGGTAAAGACGTCGAGTTCGATAACTCTATTCTGGTTGGCGACTGGGTCGTCCAGTGGAATGGCGACCGCATGGGAATCAGCCCACCGGTAGCAGGAGTTACTCTTCCAGGAATAATGACTTCCCCTCCAGAAGCAGTCAAACACAAGGTAACATTGGCCAAGATTGTCACCCTGGCACTGGTAGATGCAGTTAACCCCTGTGCCTTTGCTGTATTATTACTGCTGCTCACCGCAATACTGACCTACAACCCTGGTAACAGGCGAAGCGTACTGCTTGCCGGATTGATGTTTATCGCTGCAATCTTCGCCATGTATTTCATCTACGGGTTGATATTCATTAAGTTCTTCCAATTGATACAAGCCCTAAACATGGTCAAGATGTGGTTATTCAAGGTACTGGCGGTGGTAGCTATTATTTTTGGAATACTTAACATCAGGGACTCCATCAAATACAAGCCAGGTGGGATTGGTACCGAGATGCCCTTGATGTTGAGACCCAAGATGCAGGCTCTGATTTCCAGGGTAACATCACCCAGGGGGGCCTTTATTACAGGCTTATTCGTCACCCTATTTTTACTGCCGTGCACCATCGGCCCCTATGTCATAGCAGCGGGCATCCTTTCCGTCTTCGATATGATGGCAAATATCCCAATCCTGTTGCTCTATAACCTGATATTCGTCATTCCTATGCTGGCAATAGTAGGAATAGTCTACCTTGGACTGAAAGGAGTGAAGGATGTTGAAGAATGGAAGAACAAGCATATCACCAAGCTACACCTGATAGCGGGAATCCTGATGCTTTTAGTAGGAATTGCCCTGCTCCTGGGCTGGGTCTAGCAGTATATAGAAACTGTAAGCTGCCCATACTTGTTGATGCAGCATATAAGCGATGACAGTCATATTTAAAAACGGCTACATCCAGATAGAGCGATTGGAACCATCGCCATTTGCAGCAAACGCTTATATATTGTTCTGTCAATCCACCGGTGATAGTGTACTGATAGATGCGCCTGCCAGACCAGAGATGATATTACAGCATCTGGAAGGGAGCACTCCTCGTTATATCTTGTTGACTCATACCCATGCTGACCACCTGGGGGCACTCGCTGAACTTCGCTCCACACTTGCCATTCCCACTGCCGTCCATCACTCAGAAGCGGGGAACCTGTCATTAGCTCCAGATTTACTGCTATATCATAACGACATGTTATCTTTCGGCAAGATAATGCTCAGGGTACTGCATACTCCAGGGCATACTCCGGGTAGCATTTGCTTTCTAACCGGCATCTGTCTGATAGCAGGGGATTGTATCTTCCCAGGTGGTCCCGGAAAAACCAGCTCACCGGCTCATTTCAGACAAATCGTTGAATCTATCAGGAAGACAATTCTGACACTACCTGATGAGACCATAATATATCCAGGGCATGGTAACTCCTGCACAGTAAAACAGGTAAAGAAAGATTTTAACGCTTTCTCCTCCCAACAACATCCTCCTGAGCTCTACGGCAACGTTCTCTGGCTATCTAAATAACAGATTCGTTTTCCAAACAAGGCTTAGCGTAATATCTGCACCCTGTGAAATGCCTCCCCAAACTCGAAGGCGTATCCCTCAGCCATCGACCTGTAACGTTCTTTCAACCGTAACTCCAGGTCCTCTACCGAAGGAATTTCATTCATCTGGCTACTGTGACAACGTAGTGCCTCCAGTTTCAATTCCACAGTATCACTGATGTCAAAACAACAGTTAGGTTCCTCCGACCCCCAGAACAATACCTCCTCAACTTTATGAGGAGCAAGTCCATCCTCCAATAAATCAGGATAGGACAGGTGATCCCTGGCAAAGGGGAAAATCGCATCCAGAACCACCTGTCCGGTGATTCGGTGATCGCGATGCCATATATAGCGACGGTAAGGATCGGCTGTTACCACGGTCTGAGGCCGATATTTCCTGATTACACGAACTAAATCCTTCCTGAACCCCGGAGTGTCCTCTAATCCCTGGTCAGGATAACGCAGGAACACTACTTCCCTCACTCCCAGCATGTCAGCCGCCGCCTGCTGTTCCCGTTCCCTCATTACAATCAGCTCCTTCTGGCTGATACCGGTATCGCTGGTACCCTTGTCACCCGTGGTACATACCACGTATACAACATCTTTCCCTTCACTGACCCAGTGAGGTACGGTCCCGGCAACCCCAAACTCGGCATCATCAGGATGTGGCGTTATCACCAGCACCTGAGCTGATTTTATTATCATATGAAAACCTCCTATGAACAAATAAAGAAATACAGGTCCATTGTATAGCACCAAATCTGCCTGATACAATTTAGCCTTGATGACAGACTTAACAACAACAAACAAGTTCCCCTGCCATATCAGAAACTATCGTCCTGACGACTTCGAGAGCTACGTCCACTTTCATGATGAGGCAATCAAGCAAGTCTTAGTACCATCTCGTACTCTGGCACTGACGATTGCCATGCAATTGAACAGGCCCCATTATGACCCGACACAAGATTTGTTCCTGGCTATAGTTGACGGAAAAGTTGTCGCGTACCTCGATGTCAGCAGGGAAACAGAAATAGGGCGGATGGTTTTCGATTGCATGGTATGCCCTGATAAGCGTAGAAAAGGCATCGCCACTGCATTGCTCAATCATGCCCTGCATTATGCCTCAGAAACAGGAATACAGATAGTTCATGTAAACATAGCCAGGGATAACATCGCTGCAATTGGGCTGTTAGAGAAATTGGGGTTTACCTTTGTTCGTCGTTTCATCGAGTTCGGTTTAACTTTCGCTGATACGCCACTGCC
>JAUUZT010000003.1 GCA_030589825.1 Dehalococcoidia bacterium | reverse complement strand
TTGGAGGTGGGTTTGCTGTTTATGGTCTTTATCCTGACTACGCCGATTATTATGCCTTTCACATTATGTACCTTAGCCGACAGGGACGACAGGAAACAGAGACCTTCCTAGAGGATAGTTTCGACCTGGTCTTCAAAGAAAAGGTGCCAACACGAGCAACCCCAGCTATAACTAACCCACCATTGGTTTATCGCTATTTTTTGAATATCGGCAACCATGACACAGGAAACATGGAAGACGATGACTACGTTGTTAATCGAGTGATGACCATAAACAGCACCCTTCATGATAGTTTTGTGTTCTCTAGCGGAAAGGATATGGCGGTATTCAAGGGAGTGGGCTATCCCGAGGAAATTGCTGACTACTTCTGTCTGGAGCAGTATGAGGGATATTTATGGACTGCACATGGAAGGTTCCCTACCAACAGTGTTGGATGGTGGGGCGGAGCTCATCCTTTCTCCATCTTGGATTGGACCGTCGTCCACAACGGTGAAATCTCATCCTATGGGATAAACAAGCGCTACCTAGAGCAATATGGTTACCAATGCACCATGCACACTGATACAGAAGTGGTAGCATACGCGGTTGACTTACTGGTTCGCAAACATGGGCTACCATTCGAAATAGTGGCCAGCATATTTGCATCACCATTATGGAAGGATATCAATCGTATGCCAATAAAGAAACAAGATTTACACCGCAGATTAAGACAGGTATACGGTAGCCTTTTATTAAATGGCCCGTTCACTATAATCATCGCACACCAAGGTGAGATGATTGGACTGACCGACCGTATCAGATTACGCCCGCTAACCGTTGGGATAAAAGAAAATAAACTGTACCTGTCCTCTGAGGAAGCATCTATTCGATTAATCTGCAGGGACCTGGAGCAGTCATGGATTCCCACGGGGGGCACGATGGTTATTGGCAGGCTGGGTGAGCCACTCCGTTTGCCGCTGGCGGAGACCGACAAGAAAGAATCGGTCACTGTGTGATAGATAAACTGCTGTACCTATATAAAGAGAGAATAAAATGAAGACATATTTGCCACCAAAATTTCTTGTAGAGCGAGACATGGACCGATGTATCAGATGCAAGGTTTGTATTAACCAGTGCAGCTTTGATACGCATTATTACGATGAAGAGGACGACCAGATACAAAGCATCATTGGTAACTGTGTAGGTTGCCATCGCTGCATGACCTTCTGTCCAACGCAGGCAATAACAATCAAGAAGAACCAGCACCAGTATCGGGACAACTATAACTGGCGCCCTGAGATCATCGAAGATATTATTAAACAGGCAGAGACCGGTGGCGTAATACTCACAGGGATGGGCGATGACAAGGGACAGACTATCTACTGGGACCACCTTGTGCTGAATGCCAGCCAGGTAACAAATCCTTCCATAGACCCTCTTCGTGAACCCATGGAACTTACTACTTATCTCGGAAGCAAACCTGACAAGATAGAGCTGGATGGAGAGAGGAACCTGAAAACGTTACTGCCTCCACAGGTTAAGTTGGATGTGCCAATAATGTTTGCTGGCATGTCGTATGGTGCTGTGAGCCTACAGGTACAGGAATCCCTGGCAAGAGCAGCTACTGAGGCAGGAACACTATGGGATACAGGAGAGGGAGGGCTCCACCCTTCATTATATAAATACAAAAATAACACCACTGTACAGGTAGCTTCAGGAAGATTTGGGGTACATCCAAAATACCTGGATGTTGCCAGGGTGGTTGAGATTAAAATTGGGCAGGGAGCTAAGCCTGGTATTGGGGGGCATCTTCCGGGAGAGAAGGTCAGCGCCGAAGTATCCTCGACTCGAATGATTCCCATGGGAACAGATGCTCTGTCACCAGCTCCACAACATGATATCTACTCTATCGAGGACCTTTCACAGCTGGTATATGCTTTAAAAGAAGCGGTCAACTACAGCAAGCCAATATCGGTTAAGATAGCAGCAGTTAATAACTCGGCGGCAATCGCTGTAGGTATGGTAAAGGCAGGGGCTGACATAATTGTTCTTGATGGATTAAGAGGAGCCACTGGAGCGGCTCCAAAGATTATCCGTGATAACGTCGGAATACCAATAGAGATGGCACTGGCCTCGGTGGACAGCCGTCTGAGGAAGGAAGGAATTCGTAATCACGCATCACTTGTTATATCAGGCGGAATAAGGAACAGCGGAGATGTAGCTAAGGCGATTGCCCTTGGAGCAGATGCCGTTTACATCGGCACCGCCGCTCTTATCGCACTGGGGTGCCGATTGTGCCAGCAATGCCATACTGGTAAATGTGCCTGGGGTATCTGCACTACTGACCCGCTGTTGAGTAAGAGAATTAACCCTGACATCGGCTCCAGGCGGTTGGTTAATTTGCTCCATGCATGGAGCATTGAGCTGCAGGAGATGATGGGAGGAATGGGCATTAATGCACTGGAAAGCCTGCGTGGCAATCGTTTGCAACTTAGAGGAATTGGCCTGACCGATTCTGAACTGGCAGTTCTGGGAGTACGGATGGCAGGAGATTAAAATGGAACAATTACTAACCGTTAAAAAAGGAAATAGTAGAACGACAAAAATAGACGTCGAGGGCGTCTATTACCGTGATTTAAATGCTCAACTCAGAGAATTGAGCAGTAAGGGAATACAGAATGTTCAGTTACTCAATGTCTATGGACAAAGATATATAGGCACCAACTTATCCCAGCCAATGGAAATAGAGATATCCGGTACACCTGGTAACGACCTGGGATTCTTGATGAATGGATCAAAAATTACCGTGTATGGTAATGCCCAGGATGGCTGTGGTAACACAATGGACGATGGGAATATTGTAATTCATGGTCATGCTGGCGATATCCTTGGAATGTCAGCCAGGGGTGGCAAAATCTTTGTAAGGGATGATGTGGGGTATCGGGCGGGAATACATATGAAGGAATACCAGGATAAGAAACCTATTATAGTAATAGGAGGAACCACTCAGGATTTTGTTGGGGAATACATGGGAGGAGGTATTCTTATCATATTGGGATTGAATTTGTCCGAAGAAAAGACCTACCGGGCTAAATTTGTAGGAACCGGTATGCATGGCGGAGTTATATACCTGAGAGGAAAAGTGGAACAATATCAACTTGGAAAAGAAGTTGGAATAGCGGAATTAGAAGAAAAAGACTACAGGGTTCTTCATGATAACGTTAATGAATTTGCCAGCTACTTTAACCTGGAACCCAATAAAATTCTGGAACACCAGTTCATTAAGCTGTTTCCTCGCTGGCTACGGCCATATGGAAGACTTTATACCTACTAATGGTTAAATGATTATTACCACATAGAGAAATAGACTGTGGCACGTTTAGTAATAATAGCTGAAAAAAGCAAAACGATAACGAAGTTAAGTTCAGCGCTTGCCCAAAAAGATTATAACTGCTTAGTCATTCCTTATGAGATATCAATAATAGAGAAGATTGTTAAAGAACAACCAGATTTAATCCTTCTGGAGATTAATAAGCGCCTAGTTAATTCTGGAATACAGCGACTGATACAAAGTATAAGAGAAGACAGGCTACTACCTATCATCACTCTTATCACCATGGAAATAATCACTCCAACTGACTGGTTCCTGGACGTAGATGATTTTATAGTCAGCCCATATGCCATCAGCGAATTGGAACTGAGAATACAGCGTATTCTTCGTGAGAACAATACAATAAATATTACGGATATCTTCAAATACAAAGACCTGGTAATAGACTCCTCAAAATGCGAAGTTACTATAGAGGGAAATGTTGTAAAGCTAACCTTTAAAGAATATGAATTATTGAAGTTTCTTGCACTGGGTAAAGGTCATGTTTATACTCGTGAAACACTCCTGAATAAAGTCTGGGGCTATGACTATTATGGCGGTGACAGAACAGTAGATGTCCACATAAGAAGATTGAGAAGCAAGATTGAGATTCCAAACCATACTTTCATCGAAACAGTGAGAAATATAGGTTACCGATTTCTCAAAGATTAGAAATCCAGTGACCCTCTTCGTAACATAGATTTAACCTGGATGTAATATGATGGAAATATTTGGCTGATATCCTTAATAGCATTAAGGAGGTTAGCAATGGACACAAGTAAGACAGTGCTAAAAATAACGAGGAGAGTCGGGTTAGTACTTTGCATCATTTGCCTGTTGTTGATTGGGAGAGTAGCGATAGGCAATACTGTATTGGCAAATGACCCCACTGGAATAACAGAAACAGCCGACGCGGCGATCGACTATGTCTGGGTTTTGATCTGTGCATTTCTAGTAATGTTTATGCAGCCAGGTTTTGCCATGGTTGGAGCTGGATTCACCCGAGCCAAGAATGTAGTCAACTTTATGACCGAAAGTATCATGGATTTTATTATCGGCTCGCTGACTTTCTTCCTTGTAGGTTACGCCATAATGATGGGCACAGACTGGCATGGAATTATTGGAATAGACGGCTGGTTGATGCTTGGTAAGTACTATGACGTTGATCAATACCTGATGATGTTCTGGATGTTGGTCTTCTGCGCCACTGCCGCCACTATAGTTGCCGGTGCCGTCGCAGAAAGGCTGAAATTCAAGGCTTACCTTATCTATAGTATAGTGGTCAGTGCCATTATTTATCCTGTTTTCGGCCACTGGGTATGGGGCGGAGGCTGGCTTTCCAATCTGCCATATGGACTGGGAGCACTGGATTTTGCTGGCTCAGGAGCCGTTCATGCTCTTGGGGGGTTTATTGGCTTGGCAGGAGCGATAGTTCTCGGCCCGAGATTTGGCAAATATGATAAAAACGGAAAACCACAGGCAATCCCTGGACATAATATAGCTCTGGCTGCTCTTGGAGTTTTTATCCTGTGGTTTGGTTGGTATGGCTTTAACCCGGGAAGCACCTTAAGTGCACATCATCTGAGAATTGCAGTTATTGCCGTGAACACTACTTTAGCCGCTTCTGCTGGTGGTTTATCAGCGCTACTTATATCATGGTGGAAGACACAGAAATGGGACATTGGTATGCTTCTTAATGGAGTACTAGCAGGACTTGTTGGTATTACTGCCGCTTGCGCCTGGGTAGAAGGCTGGGCATCGATTGTAATTGGCCTTATCGCCGGAGCACTGATGTATGTCAGCGTCAAGTTCCTTGACTCCAAGGGAATAGATGACCCTGTAGGAGCAGTAAGCGTACATGGTGCATGTGGGCTATGGGGACTGCTTAGTGTTGGTCTTTTTGCTGATGGAACATATGGTATTTATTCTATTGAGGCACCCTATGTTACTGGTTTGTTCTATGGGGGAGGACCCGGACAGCTTCTTGCTCAACTTATCAGTATTTTAGTAGTAGTTGCCTGGTCATTTAGCATAGGTTTTCTGACCTTCAAGATGATGGACAGGATTTTCGGTATCCGAGTATCTCCCGAAGAAGAGCTACAGGGACTGGATATTCCAGAGCATGGTACTCCAGCATATCCTGATTTCTTAACTATGCTTAAGTAAATACATCAAGGAGTATTTAGAAATGAAAAAGATAGAAGCCATAATCAGAATGGAAAAGTTCAAGGAAGTAAAGGACGCCCTGGAAAAGTTGGGCTATCCAGGAATGACTAAGACTCTTGTTGAAGGCCATGGCAAACAGAAGGGAATTAGACAGCAATTTCGCGGCACCACGTTTAAAGTGGAGTTAATACCAAAAATAAAGCTTGAAATAGTGGTTTTTGACGAAGATGTTTCCAGGACCATAGAAGCTATTATTCAAGGTGCTAAAACAGGCGGGGTTGGAGATGGAAAGATTTTCGTTCTCCCTGTTGAAAGTGCAATACGTATCAGGACCGGCGATAAAGATGAAAACGCAATCTAAACAAGTTAAGGAGGCAAGTATAAATGCTAAAATAGACAGTGAATAATATAGAATTATACATTAACTTAATTTTTCTTTAACTTAAATAATGAGCAGGAGGTTACAATGACAAATAAAAACAGAGAAGAAGCTAAAAATTACGTCCTGAAGATGGCAAAGGAACACGATGTAAAATTCATCAGGTTATGGTTTACGGATATACTGGGTATGCTAAAGAGTTTTGCTATCACTGTTGAGGAACTAGAAAAAGCGTTGGAGGAAGGGATGGGATTTGACGGCTCTTCGATTGAAGGGTTTGCTCGTATTGATGAAAGCGATATGATCGCTTTGCCAGACCCTGACACTTTTCGGCTGTTGCCATGGCGACCACGAGAGCACCGAGCCGTTGCACGAATGTTCTGTGATATCATGAGGCCCGAAGGCGATCCCTTTGAAGGAGACCCCAGATATGTGCTGAAGAAAAATTTAAAGCGTGCGGCTGATATGGGCTATACCTACTACGTGGGACCGGAGTTGGAATACTTCTATTTCAAAGACTCCAATGGAACTGAGCTGCTGGATCAAGGCGGCTATTTTGACTTGACCCCACTTGACATCGCAAGTGACCTCAGGAGAGAAACAGTTCTCACTCTAGAAGAGATGGGTATTGACGTTGAATATTCTCACCATGAAGTTTCCCCAAGCCAGCATGAAATAGATATTCGATATACCGATGCATTAACCATGGCTGATAACGTGATGACCTACCGCCTGGTGGTGAAGCAAATTGCCCTGAGTCATGGAGTTTATGCCACTTTCATGCCCAAACCTGTTTTTGGCATCAACGGTAGCGGAATGCATGTGCACCAGTCACTATTCAAAGGGGGAAGAAACGCTTTCTTTGACGCGAATGATGAGGCCAGCCTGTCAACCTTGGCAAAACAATATATAGCCGGATTGCTCAAACATGCCCCTGAGATTACTGCTATTAATAACCAGTGGATAAACTCATATAAACGATTGGTACCAGGCTACGAAGCCCCAGTTTACCTTTCCTGGGCACGTCGTAACAGATCAGATCTAATACGGGTCCCCGGATATAAACCAGGACAGGAAAATGCTACCAGGATAGAATTCAGATCCCCAGACCCTGCCTGCAACCCCTATCTTGTTTTCAGTGCGATGCTTGCCGCAGGACTGGAGGGAATCGAGAAGGGATATGAGACACGTGAACCTATAGAAGAGAATGTTTACGAGATGAGCGCTGAAGAGAGAGAAAAAAGAAATATCGGCACCCTGCCATCCAGCCTGAGTGATGCCATTCATCTCATGGAAAACAGTGAACTGGTAAGGAAGACCTTGGGAGACCATGTGTTTAACGCCTTTATTCAGGATAAAAAAGTGGAGTGCGACCTTAACAGGGTACAGATAACAGAATACGAGTTAAAAAGATATCTGCCAATACTATAAACTTACCATCGAATCAGTTATACTGTGAAAAGTATGCATAGATTAAGAATCGCCATGGCTCAGATAAACACTGTCGTTGGTGATTTCAGTGGTAATACCGAAAAGATAATATCAGCCATCGAGCAGGCGAGGTCATCAGGGGTAGACCTGGTGACCACGCCTGAACTGGCAATCACTGGCTATCCACCAGAAGATCTATTGTTGAAACCACAATTTATTGATGCCAACCTGCAAGCCCTGGAAAAGGTTATCGCATATTCGAGTGATATCAATGTTGTGGTTGGTTTTGTCGATGCGCGGGATGATATCTATAATGCTGCTGCCATAATAAGCAATAGAGAACTGAAAGGGGTATACCGGAAAATATACCTGCCAAATTACGGTGTTTTTGATGAGAAGCGCTATTTTAAGGCTGGTAAAATATGCCCCGTCTATATTATTGCTGGAGTTGGTGTTGGTATTAACATCTGCGAAGATATCTGGTATGAATCTGGCCCTGTTAGTGCTCAGGCTTATGCCGGTGCAGAAGTGCTGGTGAACATTAGCGCATCACCATACCATGCGGGAAAAGGGGATTTTAGAAGACGTCTGCTCGCCAGCCGTGCTACAGATAATGTCGCGATTATAGCCTTCAACAATCTTGTTGGCGGGCAGGATGAACTTGTTTTTGACGGTAACAGTATGTTGTTTAATGAAAAAGGGCAGATGCTGGCAAGAGGCAAACAGTTCAAAGAAGATATGATAATCGCTGACCTAGATATAGAGGCTGTCCTCAAAACACGGTTTCATAATGCCAAATGGAGGAAACAACCACAACGAGAATGGTCATTATGGGAGATGTCAAAAGTAGTTATATCTGAGGAAACCATTACTGCAGAGAAACCAAAACTACCTGACAGGCAGGATAAGGCAAGCTCCCTGGAATCCGAAGTATATGATGCATTAGTGCTAGGTACGCATGACTATATCACTAAGAATGGCTTTAAAAAAGTGGTCATCGGGCTATCAGGAGGGATTGATTCCAGCCTCGTAGCCACCATTGCTGCAGATGCTTTGGGACCCGATAATGTGATTGTAGTAACTATGCCATCGAAATATTCCTCGTCGGACAGCGTTACCGATTCAGAGTTACTGGCGAACAATCTGGGAGTGAAACTACTTAACATCCCTATTGAAAAATTGTTTCAGTCCTATTTAGATAGCCTGGCAGAAGTTTTCGAGGGAATCCAACCTGATGCAACAGAGGAAAACATACAGGCGAGGATAAGGGGAAATCTATTGATGGCGCTCTCCAATAAGTTCGGATGGATTGTACTCACCACAGGGAACAAGAGCGAGACAGCTACAGGATATACAACTCTATATGGTGATATGGCGGGTGGGTTTGCGGTGATAAAGGACGTTCCCAAAACTCTGGTCTATGCACTGTCCCTCTATCGTAATAACAGAGCAGGGGGTGCACTCATTCCTGAAAGCGTAATAAATAAGCCTCCTTCGGCCGAATTACATATTGGACAACTGGATATAGATTCCCTCCCACCTTACGATAAACTCGATGCGATGCTAACCGCCTATGTAGAAGAGGATAAAAGCATAGAGCAGATTGTTGCCACTGGAGCCGAAGAGGAAATGGTAAAGCGGATGGCCCAACTGGTCGACAGAAGTGAATACAAGCGCAGGCAGGCGGCCCCTGGAGTCAAGATAACCCCTCGTGCGTTTGGCAGGGATAGAAGATTTCCTATTACCAATAGATTTAGAATGTAGAAAGCCCCCCTTGAAGTGCTATATGATACGAATTAAAAATACATGGAAGGCCTGGTAAAAAGAGATGCACCCAAATGCACTATTAGCGCTGGAAGATGGTTCAATTTACCATGGTTATACCTTTGGCGCAGATAGCACTACCTATGGAGAGGTGGTATTTAACACCAGCATGTGCGGTTATCAGGAAATGCTGACAGACCCCTCTTACGCAGGTCAAATACTGACACTGACCTATCCTCTTATTGGTAATTATGGTATTAACAGAGCTGACTTTGAGTCAGGGAAAATACAGGTAAGGGCGCTTGTTACCAGTGAACAATGCCCTGAGCCAAGCAGCCAGTGGCAGGAGGTAAACAGTCTTGATACATTCCTGAAGGAATACGGAATTCCTGGCATTAGTGGTATAGATACCCGTGCACTGACTCGTACCCTGCGCCGTAGAGGAGTTATGGCAGGTATTATCAGCACACAAATTAGCCATGAGGAGGCAATGGACAGAATCAGAAGAGTTCCACCCTATGGTGATATTGATTTTGTAAAAGAAGTGAGTGTTAGAGAAGCTTATCGCTGGCTGCCAACGGAAAAAAATGCACTGTACCACATCGTGGTCATTGATTGTGGACTTAAATATAATATCCTGAGGTTGCTGACGAAACTAGGCTGTTCCTGTACGATTGTTCCCTGCACTACTAAAGCGGAGGAAATACTGGATTTGAGACCAGACGGGATATTGCTATCCCCCGGTCCAGGGGATCCCTCACGTCTTTCTCTCGTAGAAGAAACAGTTCGTAAGCTGATGGGCAAGAAGCCGATAATGGGAATATGTCTGGGACTGCAGATTATTGCCCGTGCTTTTGGAGCAGAAACATTCAAGCTAAAGTTCGGTCACCGTGGCGGCAACCATCCAGTTAGAGACTTAAGTACAGGGAAGATATATATAACAGCACAGAACCATGGTTATGCTGTTGACGCTGACAGTATAAAGGGGGGACTGGAGATAAGCCATAAGAACGTAAACGATGGAACGGTGGAAGGTTTACTCCATCGCGAACTGCGAATCCTGGCTATACAATACCATTCCGAGGGCTCTCCGGGCCCACAGGACAACGAATATCTTTTTAAGAATTTTTTAGAGACTATCAAGAGCGAAAAACAAGAAAAAATAACAACAGATAGCTGAGGTAACAAAAGATTATAAATGGCTGAAATATCGAAAGTACTGGTTATTGGCTCAGGGCCGATTATCATCGGCCAGGCAGCTGAATTTGATTATGCCGGTACACAGGCCTGTAAATCACTGCGCGAAGAAGGTATACACACAGTATTAGTAAACTCGAACCCTGCAACTATCATGACAGACGAGGGTATTGCTGATACCGTCTATATTGAGCCGCTTACACTGGAATTTTTAACCCGAATAATTGAACGGGAACGTCCTGATGGGTTACTCCCCACTCTTGGTGGGCAAACAGGGCTTAATCTGGCAATAGAACTGGCTGACGCCGGCGTGCTGGACCGCTTTGGAGTTCGAATGCTAGGTACTACATTGGATACCATAAAGCAAGCGGAGGAGAGGTCACTGTTTAAACAACTGATGATTGATATGGGAGAACCCGTGCCAGAAAGCGTCACCGTTCATTCAGTAGAAGAGGCAAAACTGTTTGCTGCGGAGAACGGTTTCCCTTTGATAGTCAGGCCTTCGTTCACACTAGGAGGGACGGGTGGGGGCATGGTCTATACAATGGCGGAATTTGAACATATCACTAAGCAGGGGATTGATTCCAGTTTTAGCCACCAAGTATTGATAGAAAAATGTTTACTGGGCTGGAAAGAAATTGAATACGAGGTTATGCGTGATGGGGCTGATAACTGCATCACTATTTGCAATATGGAAAACATAGACCCTATGGGAGTACACACGGGAGACAGTATCGTGGTTGCCCCCAGTCAGACCCTAACAGATAAAGAATACCAGATGCTGAGGTCAGCTAGTTTAAGAATCATCAGGACATTGGGCATTGAAGGTGGTTGTAATATCCAATTTGCATTGAGGCCGGGATATATAGTTGCTGAAAAATGGGTGTCAGCTCAGTTAAACAACAATACCAGCCAGTACTATGTTATAGAGGTAAATCCGAGGGTAAGTCGCAGTTCAGCACTGGCTAGCAAGGCTACAGGTTATCCCATTGCAAGGGTAGCTGCCAAAATAGCGATTGGGCGCAGAATGGATGAAATCCCAAATATGGTAACTGGTAAGACTATGGCGGCATTCGAACCAGCATTAGATTACTGCGTAGTTAAGATTCCACGCTGGCCCTTTGACAAGTTTGCATCAGGAGACCGTACCCTGGGTAGTCAAATGAAGGCTACCGGGGAAGTTATGGCGATTGGTCGCTGTTTTGAAGCTGCGTTGCAGAAAGCAGTTCGATCCCTGGAATTTGGCAATAAATCGCTACAATGGGAGGATACTGCATGGACAAAAGATGGGAACTTAGATAAATATCCGCTCTATGCTAATGACCTCCGGCTTTGGGCTATCATGGCTGCCCTTAGAAGTGGAATAAACTGTATAGAACTATCACGACAAACAGGTATCGACCCCTGGTTTTTACACAAATTCACGAACCTTATCATGATGGAGCAACGCCTTCAGTCAAACCAATTAGAGCCAGAATTGTTAATGGAAGCTAAGCGCCTGGGATTCTCTGACGAAAGTATAGGGATGCTGACTAACAGGGTAGCTGAACAAGTACGGCAACTCCGAATTGGATGGAATATACGGCCGGTATATAAAATGGTAGACACGTGTGCTGCTGAATTTGAGGCGGAAACAGCATATTTTTTCAGTACTTATGAGCAGGAAAATGAAGCTACGCCTTTACCAGGGAATAAGGCAGTTGTTATTGGCAGCGGGCCTATCCGCATTGGTCAGGGCATAGAATTTGACTATTGCAGTGTTCATTCTGCCTGGACGCTTCAGGAAGATGGTTATAAAAGTATTATGATTAATTCCAATCCGGAAACGGTTTCCACGGATTTCGACATGAGTGACCGCCTATATTTTGAAGCCCTGGATGAGGAAGGCTTGAGAGATGTACTGGAAAATGAGGGGTCTCCGGCTAAAGATATGCAACCTCCTGCTTCTATTGTCCAATTTGGAGGACAAACGGCAGTAAACCTTGCGGAGCCACTATCCAGTTGTGGTATGAAAATACTGGGTTCTACTATTGAATCAATAGATATAGCAGAAGACAGGTATAACTTTGAAGATTTTCTTAGAAAACTGGATATCCCTCACCCTCCTGGCTCCGCAGTAACAACTCTAAATGAAGGAGTTAATACAGCTAATCACATTGGCTATCCAGTACTGGTTCGCCCCAGTTACGTACTGGGTGGCAGGGCAATGGAAATTATCAACGGGGAACAGGAGCTAGTTCGCTATTTATCCTTAGCACTGGAAGGGGATAAAAAATATCCTATACTCATCGATAAGTACTTCGAGGGTAAAGAGGTCGAAGTTGATGCGGTGTGTGATGGCACGGATGTACTCATTCCAGGTGTGATGGAACATATTGAACGCGCTGGGGTGCACAGCGGCGACTCTATCGCCGTCTATCCCGGGTTACACCTTACAGTGACTGAGGTAGACACTATCGTTGATTACACCACCAGGATAGGACGAGCACTAAAGGTTAAAGGCTTAATGAACATCCAGATGGTGATTATACCAGGCCAGCGTTTCAGTCCCTCTTCCGTATACCTTCTTGAAGTAAACCCTAGAGCTAGCAGGACCATCCCTTTTATTTCCAAGGTCACCAGGGTCCCCATGGTACAAATCGCTACCAGGGTTATGCTTGGTATCAGCCTGAAAGAACAGGGGTATAGCTCCGGCCTATGGAAGCGGCAGAAGCTCGTTGCCGTAAAGGCCCCTGTATTTTCCATGTCCAAATTAATAGGAGTTGACACCTACCTCAGCCCTGAGATGAAGTCCACAGGGGAGGTCATGGGCATTGATTTTACCTATGAAGCTGCACTGGGCAAGGCACTGATAGCTTCCGGACTAATGCTGCCTGGCAAGGGCAATCTACTATTCAGTATTGCCGATAAGGATAAAAACGAAGCCCTGCCCATAATTAGAGGATTATACGAATTAGGGTATAAGCTATATGCTACAGAAGGTACTGCGAGACTAATTGAGCGCAATAATATGACGGTTAGCATGATAGGCAAAAAACTTGGTGAAGGGCATCCAACCGTAGTTGATCTTATGGAGAATGGTTCGATAGTAGGTTTAATCAATACTGTCACTGGAGGAAGGGTTGTTTTACAGGACGGTTTTCAGATTCGCCGTGTAGCTACGATGAAGCAAATTCCTTGCTTCACCTCCTTGGATACAATAAGAGTAGTCTGGAGAGCATTGGCCAGCAGTGGCCAGATATTCAGTGTTAGGCCATTATCTGAATACACCCTGATGTCTGATTAACAGACATCGTAGACTACAGTTCCTCAAATCTAATCAGCTCTTTATATTCCACAATAGTACTCATGGCGTGATACTCAGCTTTAATGCCAGCTTCTTCAGCAGCCGCTACAGGATTCAACCCACCCATTAGAACTATCCCGAATCGATTTAACTCTACAGGAATTTGGCACACTGGTTCACTGGTATTCCCCATCATCAAGAGACCTCCCATTTCCGACTCTTTAAGCTTGGCTACCACCTTCTCAACGATCGGCCGACATACAGCAGGTATTTCACGAAAGTTAGCCAATATTGTACCCTCACCTTTTCTGGCAGCCTCCATTCCAGAAGTCATCCCCGCTTTAATGAATACTTCTGAGGGGTCGAGAGAGGACCCTGCATAATGTATTAGCTCCACAAAGCGAAGAGGCTGGCTATTACGAATCTGAAGTAGCCCACCAAACCTTGATTCAATAGGAACTCCCGCCTTAAGCAATGTCCCATTGATGACAATACTACAAACAGTAGCCAGTCCCACCTTGCCTTCAGGAACAATCAATTCACCTAACTTCTCACCTTCATGTGCTATTGCCACCAGGTGACTAACGCAAAGTTCTTTCTCAAAAGCAGGCTTCATTACCTGAACCACCTCTTTGAACTGTTCCTTCGCGAAGAAAGATATATTGACGGGGACAGAGCCAGTACGATTTTTTAAATCAAAGTTGGTACGAAAAGCAAGTAGCTGAATTCTAGATATAGCAAACCCAACTTTATCCTTAACTAAGGCATTCTTTACCTCATTCATTCCTTGTTCAGTAAGTATCCGCCCATCTCGTCGTCCCAGAAGCTGAGTTAAGCCACGCTCATCCATCAGCATGAGATGATAACGAACGGCCCTTTCTCCCAGTTTAATCCCATGTTCTTCCAAACGACGAGCAATAACCCGAGCTCCCATCGCCTCATTAGAATCGCTTAAGACCTTTAAAATTGCAAGTACTTTTCTCTCTACATTCTGCGTTTCAAAACCCATGTAAAACCCTCCAAGTGACTTCTTTGATAATATTAGAGGAGACTGTTTTACACATTACTTCACTTAAGGCAGCTTGTCAATCACTAATGATGATTCAGCTGATTAATGTGTACTTTATCTTTACTCTATTTATTAGATAGTTCTCTATTAATCCCAACAATCGCTAAGACCGTCCTCCGATGTCCTGTACGTTATCCATATATGATTCCCGGAGAAAGCTAATTCTCACTGCTAGATTATATCTACAATAGAAAATTGGGCTACAAAGGAAGTTTAACAGAAAAGATATATATTTGCCCTGTCAAGCTAATCCTTTAGCTATTAACATATAAACCTAAATTCGTCCACGCAGTTTCATCGCTTCCACAACACGACTAACAGCCAGCACATAGGCTGCCTGTCGCATATTTATCTTGTATTCACGACTTGTATCAAGCACAGAATGGTATGCTAATGTCATCTTCTTATCTAACTGTTGACGGACATCCTCTTCGCCCCAGGAATACATGTAGAAGTTCTGAACCATCTCGAAGTATGAGACCGTTACTCCCCCCGCATTGCATAAGAAATCGGGTATTACATGAACACCTTTGCTGTCCAAAATAGCATCGGCTTCCGGAGTGGTTGGACCATTAGCCAGTTCGGCAATAATTTTTGCTTTTATTCTCGAAGCATTCTCTTCAGTAATAACATTCTCTACCGCTGAAGGAATTAATACATCAACATCAAGTTCCAGGAGTTCCTCATTAGAAATGCGTTCTACTCCGGGCAAATTACATACCGTAGAGGTCTCATCCTTGCACTTTTTTGCCGCCTCTGGATCGATTCCTGCCTTAGAAAACACAGCACCTTTACTGTCACTTATGGCTACTAACTTAGCTCCAAAGAGTTCTTTGTTCAACACCGCGGCATAATATCCTGCATTTCCATACCCCTGTATAGCAACTG
Organism: Dehalococcoidia bacterium; assembly: GCA_030589825.1. Classification (GTDB taxonomy): domain Bacteria; phylum Chloroflexota; class Dehalococcoidia; order GIF9; family AB-539-J10; genus JAUUZT01. Next base: position 317 of record JAUUZT010000003.1, on the reverse strand, counting down.
TGGCTTTAGACATATCTATACCCAGCACATTTGCAGCCTCACGGATGGTATACATACCACCACGGGCAGTAGCATCTCCCCGTCCTTTTGATCCTCCCATAGAAACCGGCTTGCCGGTAATCATGCCAAACTGCTGTTTACCTGCAAGGGCAGAATACTCATCCATTATCCACACCATAATTTGCGGAGTGGTATAGACATCAGGAGCAGGCACACCTATCTCAGGGCCAATAACTCCAAATACAGCCCGCGCCTATGCCCGACTCAGACGGTCCAGTTCTCCGGCAGACATTTCTTTGGGATTACAAATTATGCCA
>JAUUZT010000146.1 GCA_030589825.1 Dehalococcoidia bacterium | reverse complement strand
CACAGTACTTTTACTTAAAAAATCGCTCTCTGGAAATTGACCAATAGACTCAATAACAGTATCTGCTTCAATGATATATTCGGAGCCTTTAATTTCAATTGGAGTCCTCCTGCCACTTTTATCAAAATCACCGAGAGCCATCTTAACGCATTTAATTCCCTTAACTCTTCCTTCACTTAGTATCTCTACAGGAAGACTTAAAACGTCCATGGATATTCCTTCCTCCATAGCTGCGTCAATATCCTCTGTTATTGCAGGCATATCTTCCATTCTTCTTCGGTATATTATCCTTACATCCGCCCCCATTCTTTTTGCTACCCGAGCGCAATCCATAGCGCTGTTTCCTCCACCAATCACTACAACCTTCTTGCCAACATCGAGCTTTTCTCCCAAACTTACCTTTTTCAAAAACTCTATACCAAAATGAACCCCTTGATTTTTTTCACCTTGAATATTCATTTTCCTTTCGCCCCAAGCCCCAATAGCCAGAAAAACTGCTTGGAAACCCTTATTAAACAGTTCTTCAACATCCTCAACCCTGCTATTTAACTTGATTTCCACTCCCATTTTACATATCTGCTCTATTTCATAATTCAGTATTTCGTTAGATAATCGATATTCGGGAATCCCTATAGCAAGCATTCCACCAGCAACAGGTAAAGCCTCAAAAATTGTTACTTCATATCCATCTATAGATAAATCATAAGCAGCGGCTAATCCCGCTGGTCCTGAGCCTACTATTGCCACCGTCTTCCCTCTATTTTCTCTCCTGGGGGGTATATATTCAATATTATTCTGATAGGCATAATCAGCAACAAATCTTTTTATATGTCTGATCGCTACCGGTTCATCTAGCTTGCCTCTCTCACATTTTTCCTCACAGGGATGATGGCATACCATCCCTAAAGTCAGAGGAAGAGGATTCGTCTGTTTGATAACCTTATAAGCCTCTTCGAACTTACCTTCCTTTACCAGCGCAAGATAAGCTGGTGCATCCTGACTAATAGGACATGCATTCTGACATCCAGATGTAAATAAGTGAGCACAGACACCAGTAGGACATTTCCTATCAATTATATGTGCCTCATACTCATTCAAAAAATGCCATATAGTACTTAGCGTTGGATTTGCAGCTGTTTGCCCCAATGCACAGAGAGCCGTCTTGTTAATGCCCTGCGCCAAATTCTTTAATATATCCAGGTCCTCAATCTCCCCTTTGCCTTCCGTTATTTTGGTAAGTATCTCTATCATCAGGGGAAGACCTTTCCTGCAAGGCAAGCATTTGCCACAGGATTCATCCCTGTCAAACTCCAGGAAGAAGCGTGCTGTGTCTACCATACAAGAATCCTCATCCAAGACAACCATCCCTCCAGAGCCCATCATAGAGCCAATCGTTTTAAGGGATTCATAATCTATGGGTAAGTTCAGATATTCTACAGGAACACACCCTCCTGAAGGACCACCTAATTGGGCCGCTTTGAACTTTTTGCCGTTAGGAATCCCTCCCCCAATATCAAACACTATTTCACCAAGGGTAGTCCCCATTGGGACTTCAATAAGTCCAGTATTATTAATCTTGCCTGTCAGACAAAAGACTTTGGTTCCTTTAGTTCCTGCCGTTCCAACTGAACTCCACCACTCAGCACCTTTCCTAATAATTAGAGGGACGTTTGATAACGTACCTATGTTATTTATGATAGTTGGTTTTCCGAACAAACCTTCATTTGCGGGAAAAGGAGGTCTCGGACGAGGATTTCCTCTCTTCCCTTCCAGAGAAGCCAGCAAGGCAGTTTCTTCTCCGCATACAAAAGCTCCAGAACCAAGGAATATCTCTATATCAAAATTAAATGACGTTCCTAAAATATTATGTCCAAGAAATCCATATTCCCTTGCCTGCACGAGGGCTCTCTCTAGAGTTTCTACTGCCAGCGGATATTCCGCCCTCATATAAATATATCCTTTGCTGGCGCCAATAGCATATCCAGCTATAATCATCCCTTCTAGGATCGCATGAGGGTTGCCTTCCGCCTCAGCTCTATTCATATATGCACCAGGATCCCCTTCATCACCATTGCAAACTACATACTTCGGGGTTCCTTTTGCTTTATAGGCAAACCCCCACTTAACGCCTGTAGGAAAGCCAGCTCCACCTCTCCCCCTTATACCTGACTCTTTGACCTCGTCAATCACTTCCAGACTATTCATTTTTAAGGATTTTGCTAAAGCCTGATAGCCATCATAATAGATATAGTCATCTATTTTCAGGGGGTCTATCTTACCTAATAATTCAGTTACCCTCTTTACTTGCGTCGTGAAGAAGGGAATGTTTTGATCTATGACATATTCTTTAACAATCTCTCCCCTCTTTATATGACTATCCACTATCCTTTTAACTTTCTGCTCATCCAGATATCCATACAAAGTATTAGAGCCATCTTTATCCAGAATAGTGATACACGGCTCGAAGCAACAGCATCCAATACAGGAATATTCCAGAACCTCAACTTCAGATATATTCCCCTGCAGTAGCTCTGATTGAAAAGTCTCTAAAACCTTCTTAGAGCCCGAAGCTATCCCGCACGTCGAGCCATGGACTATTATCCGTGTTTTTCCTTCACTCTCAGCATTCTTTTTGTTTATTTGCTCTTTTAATACTGTGAACTGCTTGAAAGATTCAATCATTTTCTCATCACCTCAATTGTATTTCTCTAATACTTCTTTGACTTTCGTCGGCTTCATCCGCCCGTATATCTGCCCATCAACCGACATCACAGGACCAATAGCACAACACCCCAAGCATCTGAGAACTTCCAGTGAAAACTTCCCATCAGCAGTTGTCTCTTCTGGCTCCACTTCATACTCTGTCCTTATCTCATCCAGGACATATTTAGCACCCCTTACGTAACACGCAGTCCCCATACAAATATTAATACTATGTCTCCCTGGAGGAGATTTCCTAAAGAAATTGTAGAAACTGACGATACCGTGTATCCTGCTTACAGGAATCTTTAGTCTCTGAGCAACAAACCTCTGTCCTGCTAATGGTACATATCCCAGCACTTTTTGCACATCCTGCAACACTTTTACCATTCGTCCCGGGTCTTCTCCATTATCCTCCAAGATTTTGTTTATTGCCGCTAAGTCATCCTGTGTCAATCCATCCGTTTTTTCCAAACTATTCCTCCTATTTTCTGAATTACTACAACAGTGCTGTATTATATCTGACTATTTTCATAATCCTAGTGTCAATTGCAATTGGTATAATAGACGCCAAAGAAAGGACACTCCCTCTCCCTTATATTGTAATGTCGAAATCCAGGAGACGACATATTTTAACATATTTCCATTACTGACAAAAAAACTACGCTGGCTACTTATTTTAATAACCTTGCACAATAAATTCCAGCAGCTATAGAATGCTTCATTAAGAAGCATAGTTTACTTCATTATTACTATAAAGTATAAATTCCCAGAGGGGGGGTTCTGTAATACCAGAATAAAAAGCAAGAAGGCTAACACCTTAAAGCTGAAATGGTTCACAATAATGATGAGAAATTTACTCTCAAAACAATCCCTTATGATATCTATTTCTATTTCAATATTTTCTCGTACTCTACACCCTTTATGCTTTATAATGAAGATAGTTGGTAACATAATACTCTTTTTAAAGAAGGTATAGATGAAATACTCAAAGAATTTTTTACTTGGACTTTAT
>JAUUZT010000092.1 GCA_030589825.1 Dehalococcoidia bacterium | reverse complement strand
CACCTATTCTCTCAGCGGACCGCTTGTTTTCTAATAAGTACAATATTTTCCGTGCCGTTCTTCGTGGGTCCTGGTAAAAATAGCCTGTACTGCCTCGCTTAATCTGGAAAGGTATTCCCCCTACATTACTGGCTATAACCGGTTTTCCTTTCCATAGCGCTTCGGTAACTACCAGTCCAAAGCCTTCTCTAATAGAAGGTTGCATTATTATATCTGCGGCACGCTGAAGGGCATTTACCTCACGAAAATTCTCAAGCCTATCAGACAGTGAAAGATTGAGGATGTGGACGTCTTTGTCATCCCTCGTCTTTGAACGTATGTCTTCAAGTACCTTCGCCCCCTCCGGGTCATCAGAAGCAAATCCGCCAGCTATCACTAGTTGGCATTTCCTTTCTTCCCTAACAATGCGATATGTGGCAATTGTTCTGTCCAATCCTTTCCACGGGTCAAATCTGCCGATTTGAGCTATCATGGGAATTTCCTGGTCCAGTTGATATTTGGCAAGAACCCTATCTATCTCTTCTTGACTCAGTTCCCTGTTCTTTTCTGAGAGAGGATCAATAAAGGGCGGAATAACAAACTTCGGTAGCGGCCAGGGAGGGAAGACGTAACGTGCTGCTGAGAATATAGCCGCATCATAATCTGCAATCCAATCATTTATTAAGCTTAACAGGCCATTTTTTGACCTTACGGCTGGCTCTATATCTATATGACATCTCCAAAACCAGCGTTCGCTTTCTCTTTTCAGGTACCGGCATAATAACATCGGTTGGGGATCGTGTATCATAACTACATCCGGCGAATTGTCAACAATGTTATTGCCTGCATGCTCCAGCAGGTTATTAATATAAACCTGTTTCATTTCGCGGCTAAAAATGCCTTTCATCCCTTGCAGTAAGTTGTGCAGGTGCTTTGTACACTCAAAATAGTCCTTATGCCCATTTATGACCTTCCATTCTGCCTCTATTCCCAGTGTATTAAGGAATGGTATGGAGCTATATAGCATCTCGGCAACACCCCCACCCTGGGCAGTAGAATTCAACTCCAATACCTTAAGTCCTTTTAACCGCTGAGCTACACTCTGCAGTTTTTCTATTTTTTCTTCAGATACAATAGAGGAGTATTCTTCTAATGGATGTGCAGAAAACGAGCGTACGTTCTTCCTTTCACTATAAACGACCCCGTCTAACAGGATATTCGTAGCATCCTTCATTCAGATAACAACCTTAGTTGATCACCATCGAGCACTCCCTCAAGTACTATCTGGAGTTTTTCCATGGCCAGTGGGGAAGGTTGGCTTCTGCCAGATTCCCATCTCTGAACCGTATTCAACGAAACGCCAACGTCTCTAGCAAGTTGTTCTTGAGTCCAGCCCTTGAGATCACGGCATTGTCTGATTTTATCCGCCAATTTTGTCATGTAGAATATTCTACAACATCTGTAGTGACATTTGTCAAATGATAATTCTAACTAAAAACTCATTTGTATGTTCTTTTTATTCTCCATACCCCATTCAACGAGGGAAACAAATCGGTGGGGAAAGAGTCGAAGCAATCAATCCTGCTTTACAAAGCCGAGTTTTGCGGCTAAAATAGCTTTGATTTTGGGCGGTTGGCTCAGTGGTTAGAGCGCCTGCTTCACACGCAGGAGGTCAGTGGTTCAAATCCACTACTGCCCACCATCCAGCCAAAGCTATAACCCTAATCGCTTGTTAACAAAATCTCAGCTTCAACTCCAAGCTAATTTGTTAACAAAATTCCTCAATTTTAAGAAATCTACCTTATCGCCATCCATTTATACTCTATACAAGTTCTGTCTGAGTTCCTTTGTAGCACATTACGAAATATCTGCTGGTAGTATTAACTCCTATCTTGCCAATCTTGGTTGTGGAAACGCTAAAGGTAACTATCACTAGGTTATCACTACTTTCATACGTTGGCTGTTCAAGATGGGATACATTGAACAAAACCCTTTGGACAAAGTTGATAAGCCTACCAGAGCAAAGAGACTCTTACCTAGTATTACAGAAGAACAGCTTGAAATAATACTTAGTCAAACAGACAATTTACGTGGTTCCGTTCCGAATATATGGATAGAATGAAGAGTTAACCTAACTCCCTATCCTGAACTTTGGAACGGAAACGATAATCTCGAAGGTTGACCCATAGAAAGAAAATGGCATATCATGAAACACAATAGATGTTACCAAGTTACTACAGATAAATCATGAATCAATTTATTATCGAACAAACCGTGCATAAAGTTGGCTTCATTTCGCCACCTGATTGGTTTGACATATCACCGACTGAGTTTATGCGTATTGCTCCCAATAATACAATTGTAATGCAGACAATCATGCGACAACCTGATTTTAACTACAGCGTTCAACACTTTGTTAATTCAGTGCCAGAGTTGATTATTTGCTTTAATTCTTTGGCGGCAGCCGGAGCAGACGTGGTAGCCCAGTTTGGATACCCATTTTCTCTTGTTCATGGATGGGAAAAGGCTCAACAGATTCAGAAAAACATTGACGGTAACAAGGAATCTCATTTTATTATGATGGGTGTGGAAATAGTGTATGCGTTAAGGCATCTCAACTGTAAAACAATTGCTGTCGCATCTACATACTATTCTGAAAAGATGGCGAAAATACTTCATAAATATCTAATAGAGGCAGGGTTTACTATTTCACAATCTGAAAACTGGCAATCACAGGGAATTGTAAAAGGCACAAATTCAGGCATTTTTATCGGAAAGGGCGAATTGGATCCTATGGATTGGCAAACTCCCGTACACGCAGTTGAAAAAGCAGTCAGAAATGTTTCACAAAACGATCCTGATGCGGACTGTATCCTGGTTACCGGCGGCGGCATGAGATTGTTGGATATAGTTGAAAAATTGGAGAAAGAAATAGGGAAACCAATTATTGGGGGAGATTTGACTCTGTACTGGGGAATTCTTAGAAGACTCGGTATTAAAGAAAGCGTTCACGGAAACGGGATATTGCTAGCTAATCTAATTTAGTTGCTGTCTCCCCAACTTCCTAATTTTTTTATTTATAACAAAGAGGCTAATCGTGTCCCAAGGTCCTCTGCTTGCTCGAGTATTTGTGGATATTCCCTTACTTTGCCTTTGTTAAAAATGCCAAGCACTGGCAGTTCTCCAATCACTTCATGACCAAGAGCTTCTATAGAGCGACGCAGCGTCTCTAACGTCAAGTCCATCCCTCCCGCTTCACTAGTAGCTTGTTCACCAACAGCCACGATTACCGCTTTTCGGCCATGGCCTACTAATTGGCTAGACCAATATCCTGGGCGGTCATCAGTAAAGTCATAGAAGCAGTATAGGCGGTCTATGAATGATTTCATGAGTGCAGTCATATTGTAGCTATATATGGGAGAAATAAGGACCAATCCACTAGCTTCCCGGATTTTCGGATATATGAGTTGCATTCCATCTTGCAGACCTGTGCATCGTTTGTCTTTACGACACCTCTCACAACCAATACATGGTTGAAATTGATAGTCCCGAAGCTGAATCTCCTCTGTAGCAATACCTTCATTACTTGCTCCTTTAAGTAACCGCTTCATTAATATATCCGAATTGCCTCCTTTACGAGGACTCCCGCCGATACCTAGCACCTTTTTCATTGCTATCCTCTCTTCTATGCCGTGTATTCTGCGTTTGTAGAATAAAAATTTATACTAATTTTTCATCTTAGTTAAGTATGATGACGTAAGATGTTAAACCATAACATTTATCTATGCAACTTCTATGAATCATTCAAAGATCTTTAAATTCTGTCAATATGTTAATTGAAAAAGCCAGAAGGTGAACTTACGAACTTTTATTACACGCTGCATGATTCAAGATTGTCCAATTTCGAGATTAGCATTGACGAATGGTTATGAAGTAGATTTTATACCATTGATCTTCCACTTTTCTTTGCTCAGCCTTATATTACTACTGGACGGTTTTTCAGGGTAGGCCATTTTAAGATATAAGTGTACTACAAATGTCTTTTAAATAAGAGGTTTGTCTAGATAGTCAGATTAAAAGTCAATTTGAAAGTTCTGTCTATTAAACAGTAGCGCCCAGTTAACCTAACAAGGGAAGCGAAAGAACTACTCACAGATAGAACTTGGTAGCTATATCCTTGATATAGTACATCGATTTAGTTTTACTGAAGTGAGTACTGTGAGAAGTATAATGGTTCAGTGTTTCAGGTGCAGGTGAACCCCAACTCCACCTGAAAAGGCTTCTGGTGTACACACAATTCGCGGATTGTTACCAACAATACGTTTAGCCTTTTCTATTGCCTCTTCAAAAGTACTTGTCGGGGTACAGCCTATACCTCGTGCATATCCTGGTTTCCTTGCACCGGGTATAAATACTGCACTGCTTCTCTGTAATGCTATCGTTCCGCAAGAAATCATCGAGAAAGGATGATAAGGGTGATAGGTATATTTTGTGCGATACTGATAAACATAATTAGGATTTGTAGCCATCTCTTCAACGAAATCTGACTGGCAAAATGTGGCAAAATCACTATAGTCCTGCATCTTCTCATAAGTAGGCTTATAAGATGGAAACCAGTGATCATTAAACCAGCCATCACAGATTGAGGGAGCGATGATTACACCACCTTCACGAAAAACGTT
>JAUUZT010000087.1 GCA_030589825.1 Dehalococcoidia bacterium | reverse complement strand
TGGTTACTCCCAGGCCATGTTCTCCAGAAAGGACACCACCTAGATCGATGGTAGCCTTATAAATATCTTCTTTAACTAACTCGAGAAGATTTCTGCCAACCAATTCCTCAGGAGGTGTCGGATGAAGATTTCCATCAATCGCATGTCCTGTCACTGGAATATGCGTATTATATTTTTTTTCTATATCAAGAATCCTTTCCAAAAGATCAACTACTTGTACTGGAGGTACGCAGATATCCATGAAATCTCCTACTGTGCCCGCAGATCTTTGAGCTGTGGCAATTTCACCTCTTATCTTTAAAATATTGTCTTGATCCTCTTTTCTGTCTGCAAGCAGGATATCGATTGCTCCTTGGTCTTCGCATATCTTGGCTATTTTTTCTGTCTCAGCGTATACATCATCCTCATTATCCCCCACGCTTATGAAAAATAAATGGGCTTCTCCATTTTTAGCCGGCCAGTGGGTACCTAAATAATTTGCAGTTAGCTCACATAAGTCATGATCAAGGTACTCACCTGCTAGAGGGATTATCATCTGTTTTGCCAGGAAAGGAGCTGCCTTAATAGCATCGAGTCGCCCATTGAAAGAAGCTAGCACTGTTACGCTATATGCTGGTTTTTTAACAAACCTGAAGGTCGCTTTAGTTATTATTCCAAGAGCCCCTTCACAACCTATTATAGAATGCATCAAATCGAGGCCCATGGCATTTTTAAGTAGTTTGCCTCCTAATTTAATTATTTCTCCTGTTGGCAGTACAACTTCAATTCCTTTAACAAAGTTCCTGGTAACTCCATATAATGAAGCTCTTGCACCCGCAGCATTACAGGCGACCACACCGCCAACGCCGGCACCTACATCACCAGGTTTTGGAGGAAAGAACATACCAACTCCCTCAGCAGCTTCTGTCATGTCAGCATAAGTGACACCTGCCTGAGCTGTAATCATTAGATTGGCTGTATCTACCTCTTCAATCTTGTCTAATCTTTCAACAGATAAGAGAATACAGTCTATGTTTGGAATGGCTCCACCTGCGAGACCAGTTCCACCTCCTCTTATCACGATAGGAACAATATCCTCATTTGCCAGCTTAACTAAATCTGATATTTCCTGAACATTGGCAGGTTTTACAAGTATGATATTATCTGCAGGCTTTGGCGTTACGGCATCAAATATTGCATCACTCATATAATCTAGCATCTGTTCACGATTTGTGATGACCCAGTCCTTACCTATTATATTTTGTAATTTTGCTATAATGCCGTTATTCATAAAATCCTCCCTTTTATTTCGCTAATTAAATTGGGTACAATTTCGTAGAGGTCTCCCACGATTCCATAATCCGCAATCTTAAAGATAGGAGCAGAAGGATCAGTGTTAATCGCAATGATGATATCTGACCTTCTCATTCCTGCAAGATGCTGAGAGCTGCCTGAAATACCACAGGCAATGTAGACCTTTGGTTTAACGGTATTACCGCTAAAACCAACTTGGTGTTCTTTACCTATCCATCCATCATCAACTAAAGGTCTGCTGGCACCTATAACACCGCCACAAGTCTTCGCTAATTCAGCTAATATGGAGAGATCATCTGCTTTTTTAAACCCTCTTCCCCCAGAAACAATTATATCTGCTTCAGTAAGGTTGATATCTCCTGATTTCTGTTTTCTTAGAATGGTAATTAGAGAAGGAATGGTTTCAGCTTCTCTTGTTATTACCTCTCCTTTTCTAGAAGTATCTCGTTTCCTGCTTTGTGTTGATTTGTATCTTAAAGTGGCAATCACTGGTTTTGTTTTGGTTTTTACATAGGCAAGAACACTGCCACTAAATGCAGGACGAATTTGAATTATATTTCCTTCATCATCTACTTCGATTCCAACACAATCTGCACTAAGGCCTGCTTGAAGAGCTGCTGCTAATCTTGGTGCAAGTGATCGTCCTAAATGGCTTGCACCAAGAAGTAAAAGATCTGGTTTTTGTTCCTGTACAAGGTTTACAATATTTAGCTTGAAGTTTTGTGGGTCAAAGTCTCTAAATGAGGAGTGTTGGTATAAGAATACCTTATCAGCCCCATAATAAATTAATTCATTAGCTTCATTATCCAACTGTTCACCGAGAAGTACAGCAAAAAGATCTGCTCCAGTTTTTTCTGCTATATCCTTGCCTTTACTTAACAATTCATACGAAATAGATTTTATTTTACTATTTTGTTGTTCAGCAATAATTATTATGTTTTTATTATTTGTCATTTTGTACTAAACCCTTTTAAAATTTCATCTTTTTCAAGTTCATTGGTAAGTTCTTTTACAGTCTCTAAATCTGAACCTTTAAAAGTCTTGCCCTTTCTGCCTCCTTCTGAAGGAAGTGTGATTTTGTCGACAAATGTTGGAGAGCCCGCGTTACCAAATCGATTTATATTTGCTTCTGAAATTAGGTCGTCAGAATGCCATATCTCCACCTTTGCTTTTCGAGAGTTTAGCTTGTCACGTAGACTTGGTAATCTGGGGGTGTTGATATTTTTAGTTACTGTAAGTAGAATAGGGAAACTACATTCAACTGTATGCTGCTCACCATCCATATCACTTACTAGTACTAACTTTTCTCCAATCTCTTCTATTTTGCTTACATAAGCTACATGAGGTATCCCTAAATGCTCTGCTATTTCTGGACCAACTTGACCTGTATCTCCATCTACACTTTTCTCTCCGCATACGATTAAATCGAAATCACCCATTTTCCTTATAGTACTGGCAATCGTATATGAGGTAGCTAGTGTATCCGAATCCTTAAATGCTGAATCTTCAAGTAAAAAAGCCTCGGTTGCACCTCTAGCAATAGCATCTTTTAATATACTATCAGCTCCCTGTTCACCCATGCTGATGACATTTATAGTAGCACCTAATTTATCTTTTATCTGAACAGCTACTTCTAAAGCATTTAAATCGAATGGGTTTATCTCTCCACCAGTAGTGTTCTCGATGGTGCCAACTCCATCATCATCAAATTTGATATGACTTAAATCAACAACTTGTTTGATGGGCACAATTATTTTTAACATGTTTCCTCCTGATAATGTGTAGTTATTATATCATTCAGAAAATCACTTTCCTAAATCATTTCTAATATAGCCAGAATTCTGCAGTTCATGAACAATCATATTCACACATTGGTTTATACCTTGTTGCACCTCAGTAGTACATATTTCACTAAAAGTTTGAACATCTACTACTTCAATTGCATAAATAATGATATCCTGAGGTATAGGCAAATTTAGTTTTCTGCCAAATTCAAGAGCAGTTGCCAGATTAACATCATGAGGAGAACAACTATGCATCGAAAAGTTAAAGGAGTCCGGTCGAAGACGATAGATATGTCCTGCAATTCCTCCTGCAGTCTGGATAGCATCAACAATTATCGCTTTATCATAATCGAATAACAATTCTAGTAGATTTAAACCAGAGATACTCTCTTCAGTGACAGTCACTTGCTGATTATAAAAAATGTTCTTTAGTTGTTTAGCTACATGGAATCCTGCCCCATCATCAGTTAGTATAGGGTTTCCTAATCCTATTACTATACTTTTAATACTCAGTTTCCTCTATTATTTCAGTTCTCATGTGCTCTTTAATTAGATAAACATTGACTAATATTATCGACAATAATTCTGTTATGATCATATATTACTATTTCTAAGGGCATCTGGCCGGGTAGTGAATGAGTAGCACAAGCAATACATGGATCATAAGCCCGATATGCCATTTCGACCATGTTTAAAAGTCCCTCAGTTGCAGGATGATGTTTACTGATTAAACTCTGGGCAGCTTTTTTGATTGACATATTCATTGCTGAATTGTTCATTACAGTAGCAACCACTAAATTTACTTTTTTAATTATGCCCCTCTCGTCTGTTTGGTAATGATGTATGAGCGTACCGCGAGGGGCCTCTATAACTCCAATACCTTCATGGGGAGTAGAAGTAGGTATGTTCCGTATGTCAGGATCTGTAATATCCTTATCCTGGCAAAGCTCAAGCAAGTGTTCAGCTGCATATAGCATCTCTATTAATCTGGCCCAGTGCATAGCCATAGTAGCATGAACTGGCTTCGTGCCAAATGCCTCGAACATCTTCTCATATTCTTCTTGGGCATAGGGAGTTGCCATTCCATCGGCTACGTTCAACCTGGCTAATGGGGCCACACGAAATATACCACTATCCTTACCTTCAACAAGACCTTTCCAGCCTACTTTCTTTAGAAAGGGGAATTTTAAATAGGACCACTGCTCTGTATGCTCAGAAATATATTCCAGGTAATCATCAGGTTTGAAACGGGCGTTCTCCTTTCCATCTTGATCAACAACACGTATATCACCTTCATAAAAATTAACCCTGTTTTGCTTATCTACCATTCCCATATAGTAACTTTTCATGTAATATGCGTCACTAACGATTAAGTCCATATATTCTTTATTAGACAATATCAGTTTATGAAATAATTTTAATGACGATAGTCCAAAATCTACCAGGCTTTTTGCTTTTTTCTCAAAATCTTTACGTTCCTCCTCCAAAATAGCTTTACTCATTCCACCAGGAAGTCCACATACAGGGTGGGTAGCTTTACCACCTATTACTGCTTGTATTTCTTGTGCAAAAGCTCTGTGTTTTATTACCTCTAAACCAATTTCAGTACCAAGTTTAGCTATAAGACCGAGTATATTTCTTTCT
>JAUUZT010000166.1 GCA_030589825.1 Dehalococcoidia bacterium | reverse complement strand
TGAGATAGATCATAAAACTTTATTATTGTTTTTAGCATCAGACCCGCCTTTTTTGGCATGCAGTATGTGTCAACTTCGTGGTATGCGCTTTGTTGTAGAAAGTCCTCTCGTATCATTTTAGAAATAAGCAGTAGCAATTTATCGCCGACTGGTAAAGATTCTGGCCCAACCAGCCTAACTATTTCTTCTAGTTCGGCCTCCTTTTGTAAGATTTTCAATGTATTTTCTCTTGTTTCTGCCCATCCTGGATCAAATTTGTTCCACCAGTCTTTAACTGCATCCACATAAAGACTGTAGCTTGTAAGCCAACTGATGGCGGGGAAATGCCTTCTATTTGCTAGAGAAACATCCAAGGAATATAAGGTATCCACTATCCTGATGGTACTTTGAGTTACAGGTTCACTAAAATCGGCGCCTGGTGGGCTTACTGCACCTGCTACAGTTAGAGAGCCTCTTCTATCTGGATTGCCAATACAAGAGACAACACCTGCTCTTTCATAAAAAGCAGATAGCCTAGAACCCATATAAGAAGGAAAACCTTCCTCTCCTGGCATTTCTTCTAAACGACCTCCCATTTCTCTCATAGCCTCGGCCCATCTGGATGTAGAATCAGCAACAAGCATAATATCAAAACCCATGTCTCTGAAATATTCACCCATGGTAACTCCAACAAAAATACTAGCTTCTCGAGCTACGACTGGCATATTAGAGGTATTTGCAAGGAATATCTCTTTTTCCTGCAATAATTTTCCCGATTTTGGGTCTTTTAGTTGCCTGAAGCTATGAAGAACGTCCGCCATCTCATTACCTCTCTCTCCACAACCAACATAAATATTGATGTTAGTTTGTGCCCAGCGAGCTACCTGTTGTAACGCTACAGTTTTTCCTGTTCCAAATCCACCAGGTATAGCCGCTTTTCCACCGAGAGCTAATGGAAACATGTAGTCCATAATTCTCATACCAGTGGTGAGTAATCCTGAAGGATCAAACCTCTTTTTATAAGGCCGTGGTTTTCTTATAGGCCATATTTGCATTAACTTAAGTTCTTTTACTTCACCACCCTTGCATTCTACCCAGGCAACAGGTTCTTCTACAGTAAAATCACCTTTACGTATCTCCTTTATTTTTCCCATGATTCCTATGGGTACCATTATTTTATGCTCAATAAGGCTCGTTTCGGGTACGCTACCAATAAAATCTCCCTCAGTTACTTCATCTCCTTTTTTGACAATTGGAGTAAACTGCCACTTTTTATCTCTTGGTAGCGCTGGTGCTTTCGCACCTCTTTTAATAAATGAACCGGTATCTTTAGACAATGAGAGCAAAGATTTTTGCAAACCATCATAAATAGAGCCAATAAGACCAGGCCCCAATTCTGCACTAAGGATTCTACCCAACCCCCTCACTTCCTCGCCTGTTTGCAGACCCTTCGTATCCTCATGTGCTTGAATTATTGCTTTATCACCTTTTAATCCGATTATCTCCCCTACAATACCTTCTTTACCTATCTCTACAATTTCGTAAACAAGGGAACCTTTCATATCATCGGCGATAATCAGTGGCCCTGAAACTCTCCATATTTTACCCATGGTATAACCCTACCTCCTTATGTAACTCTAGAGTCTCACATCGAAACCAATCGATTTTTTAATAACCTGTTCATAGTATCTAGTGATATCCTCATATTTGGTACCAAATTTTGATGGAACATCGACAATTATAGGGATTGTTTTCTTATCTTGCTTCTGATGAGATATGAAATCACTGATGTAACCCATATAATCTTCCAGAATAATAATGATGCCTATTTCTGGTTCCGTAAAGAAAACTGAAAAGGATTCTCTGACATTTTCAGCTTTATTCTGGTCTTTCTCTTCAATGATGCGATATTTACTGATTCCAGCAAGCCTCATTCCATTAACTAAATCTTCATCACCTATAACTGCAATATCTAATTGTCTGTTTAACGATACCATTAAAATACCAAATACTTTTTTATTTCTTCTATAGATACATTATCGTAAATAGCCCTAAATATGATCCTTAAATTTCGTATTTCAGTTTCTTTTAAAACGAAATACCATGCCATTACTAATGGGGATAACACTGTCGGAGATAGCGTCTCTTTAAGTATTTTAAATTTATAAGTCTCTAGAACTTCATCTACCGTGGTGACTTGTTTGCTCTTTTCGTAGCTAGTTGAAAGATCTTTTGCTATTTTATAATACTTGCTGTCTTCCAGCCGTCGGGGCATATCAACTATTTTGACTGACAACATCTCGCGTATAGTTTTATCCGAGATAATGTAACCACCTGCGATAGTGTAGTCGGCCACCTCTGTACCAATACCTTCTATAGTTGCTCTTGCAACAATTTGCAGATTAGTTAAGTCTATAATCATACCAATTGCTTGCGCTAAGGTGTTTCCTTCCCTTATTTTATTTGCCGTATCAAGCATAATTCTGTAATACTCACCATCAATGCGCGCTCCGATTAGCAATTTAGATTTTGTGCTACCATCAGGTTCAAAATCCTTTAAAATTGGAATATAGTGTGATAGCCTGCTTCTGGTGAGAAGTTCTGTTACATCAGTTACATTTTCTGCACATGAAAGTTCATCTAGTAACTCATTATTATGAAGAATACCAACGGGAATAATTGGATTTCGATTGAAGTTTGAGCCAAATCCTTGTAATACTGCTTTAATATTCTCTACATCAAATTTTTCTATATAAGTAGTAGATAACTTTTTAATATCATCTGGTATGAATTTGAATGATTCTACTTCATTAATACAATATACGAAATAATGCCACAAAGATTGGTCCAAATCCTCAAAATTGTTAAAAGAAACTCCTTCAAGGTAGTTACCTACATCAGTTTCTTTAATAATTGACTGTATATCGCGGATATTTGATATGCCAATCATTCTACTGAGATGTTTGGTAGCAAATACATTTGGTTCTGCAGCTTTTAAATAGGCGGATATATATGCATATCTTGGATCAAGCAAAATATTACTCCTACTACGACTGGAAAAGCTCCCTGTTTATTTCAGGCATCATTCTAGGAAGTAGCATCTCCATTCTGGTGGCATAAGTATTATCAATTCTTAGTTTTCCGTCGGTATCTTCAAGGATAAAACCTCCGATGAAACCTCCTTCTATAAATTCTATTATCAGGTTACTTAAATCTATTTCTGTTTGAATGTAGTCCTTTATTCTTTCAATTTCTCCTTTTGGAACATATATTCTAGCTTTATTTACTTTTAAGGCATCAACAGCTTCTGTAACCAAAGAGATGAATGCCTTTTTATTCATTGATGTTTTAGCTAATTTGGTTTTTACTCTATCAATAATTATGCTGACCACCTCGGCTTTTACAGATACCAGATTTTGGCGTACTTCTATTGAAG
>JAUUZT010000083.1 GCA_030589825.1 Dehalococcoidia bacterium | reverse complement strand
TTTGATAGATGTACTACTCCAAGTACCTGGTTAGCTCTATTAAGTAGGATCATCTTAACCTCTTCTATATGCTCTATGGTCGTAATATCCCAAACCATGAAGAACAAACAGGCTGCATCTTCAGCAGTCTTTATCGGGATACGATGTGAAGTTCGTTCCTTACTAACATAGGTAAGCTTTACTTCTGCAGCTTTATACATTTTTGTGAAATCTACATCTTTTTTCATATTGGTATGTTTTAGTGATTGTTTATTGTTTTTGTGGGTAGGCTTGAGGGGCGAGCCGCCCGCGAGCGCAGACAGGATGAGGCAAGTGAAGCAGGGTTACTTTGGCTTGATATAATCAGCGCTTCGACAGAACACAACGTGCCTGGGGTTGATTATATCAAACAAAGGTGGTTTTTACCACCCTGCGGTTGCCTATTCAGACTGGCTGGACGCAGGCGAGCACAGACACGCCGTGAGGGTTGTGATTTAATTTGCACACCGTAGGAATGGGTATGATAGTGCAACTTAAAGAGAGCAACCCGAACTCCTTTTAACCTGTGAAATCTTTGTTAAGAATCTACAGCTAATAAAGCGCATTATCTTTCTGTATAATAGTCTATATTTATAGAACTATGCGGGCATTGGCAGTAGAGTATATGTTCTATGCACTATATTAGTAGGTGGAAATAGTTGAGAGGTACTTTTACATTGAAGTTACAAGGCATAATTAATAAAAAAGGAACCATGAGAATCGCCCTAGCAATTTTGATAGTCTTTATAGCAGCATTATCGTGTCAGAATTCAATAGAATTGGAAACGGTCGTTATCACTGGTAGAGTTCATTCCAGTGAGGTCAAGGAAGTTAAGTTTCTTGGTGTTATTGACAACTCTATTGGAGGCTTTGGGGAGCAGTATGTGGCGGCTGTCGACAGCAATCAACAGTTCTCTCTTGAGATCCCCATTGATAGAATAGCAAAAGGTAGGATATCTGCCGGTAAAACTTATCAAAATGTAGTAATGCTTCCAGGTGATAACTATGAGATTGATATTTTTTCGGATTCTGTTTACTTCAAAGGAAAGGGAGCAGAAAAGAATAATTTCCTTTTTCTATCAAATAAGATGGGTACAGGAGAAAGGCAATTCGCTTCAGAGTACAATAAGGGCAAGTTAAACCCTGTTGACTTTACAGACAAAATGAATGAATTTAAAAAACGGAGATTACTGTTTTTGGATAGCTACACAGGGAAAGATAACCTGGAACCAGTTTTCATAGAATACTATAAAATAGAGACTCAAATATTTTACGAGATTAAAGTTCGAGAATATCCACGTAAATATGCTCGAAAGAACAAGATTCCATTGGATTCACTTGAGCTACCAGAGGAGTATATAAGACTAAGCCAATTTGACAATTTTTTGGATGATCAAAAAGTAATGTCGTTCTACTACGTCCGTAATTTGAGACTTATAGTTAGTCGAACAAGTGTTGAGTTAAGAAAGAGGGATACAAGTTTATCCCGGAATGATGCAATTCTAAGAGTTCTTGTTGATTCTCTTAAAGATAAAACTCAGGAATATGTGATGGCTCAGTGGCTAATTTCAGAGTTTGGGCAAAATAAATACGATACTTTGCTACACAATACATTCTTAAATCTGAAGAAAGATATTAATACCGAACAAACCGTTGAAAATTACTATCAAAAGTACCTGGAGAAGCAATCGCTACTTGGTCAGTCATTACATCCTTCGTTTGTTGAAACCATCGTTATAGACACTTCCGAGACTCAGCTTTCCTTTGAAGAAATGATGAAAAACTACGAAGGAAAGGTCGTGTACCTAGATATCTGGAGCCTTAAGTGTCCACCTTGCCTGTCCGCAATGCCACATTCTAATGTTTTGAAGGAACGTCTGGTTAATTTGCCAATTGAATTTGTCTATTTAGCTCAAGATCCTCATACAGAAACTGTTTGGAATGAAATTTTTGAAGCGTCCTTAACAAATAGAAATCAATACAGAATGCTTGACTATGATTGGGGGACATCTAAAATGCTTAAATTTCTGGAAATTCAATGGGTTCCTTGCTATATGATCTTTGATAAAGATGGAAAGCTGATCGACTTCAATGCAGATCCACCATACCTACAAGAAAATACTGAATCAGAATTAGAGAAGACATTGAAGCAATTAGCGATTCAATAATAATGCCTAGTAACAATATTCTCCAATTGACCTGTCACACTTTTCGCGGAAAAGCAGAAAGGCACGTCATTGGCAAATAGTGGCATTTCCAGACCGTTAAGCTTATTATCCTTTCACAAAAAGTACCAATGCTAAAAGGTTAGTATAATCAGCATAATGACATATAGGCACAGAACAAATCATTGAAACCGACCGCTTTAGCGGAAGCTTAATTCCACCACTAGACTAAAAAAGCAACGATCTCAATTCAAATTCCTTATCCTAATTTTCCAACTCCCTTCTCCTATCTCATTGTTAGTCAATTATATAACATGCACGAGAATGTGTTTTAAGGCCCCAAACAAGCCCATATGGAGCACTTTATTTTCACACTGGTCTATACCACTAGTGAGGGGGTGAAAGTCCACACATAAGCCTAAAAACAGCCTTAAACGCTGTGTGTCAGTCTTTTACACTGTTTGGTCGATTATAATATGCTTATTTAGAGGCGTTTAGCTGTTTACCGTTTGGTAATAGGTCCAAACCTTACTCCGGTATCCCTGAAATTGAGTAGGAATTTGGGTAGATGTCTATACGCATAATAGTGATAGGAATAACTTAGTTGTCAAGCAGAACCTGGATCTCAGAGCTTATTAAATGATCCGAACTAGGTCTGTAGGCATTGCTGTTTGCCACCTCTCCGTTTCTGTCCACAAGGACATAGTGTGGAATTCCCTGAATATTAAACTTCTCAGTCAGGAAGTTGTTTTCATCAATACCTAGAAGATAGTTTTCACCTGTAATCTGCTCAGATTGAATAAGCTTCTCCCATGTTTTCCTTGGTGATCTACAACACAGATTGAGAAAGACTACATCCAGGTCTTTGAATTGCTTTTGCAGTACTCTCGAAAAAGCAATCTCATCACGACACGGGCCACACCATGTAGCCCAAAAATCAATATAAACTACCTTCCCTGTATACTTGCCTATAAGCTTATTGAAGACCTCGTCAGCTTTCACATTTTCAAGGGGCTCAATACGATTTATGTTAGTCTGGTCTGTATCATCTTGTTCGGCAATAAGCAGATTATTCATCCTAGTCAACTCTGCATATACTATCTCATTTGATATAAGTGAGGATAGTTCTTCCCAATCGGATTCCAATGGAGGCATCAATGGGGTATCGAAGCAATACCTTGAAACTCCCTGGGATATAATAAAGTCTCTGCCAATACCTTCAGGGAGTTTGGCGGAATAGGTCAACACCTTTTTAAGACTCTCCTTTCGAAACACTTTTTGTTCGATCTCACCCTTGTCTTGTACCAATTGCTTATACTCTTTTGAACCATATGTCTTGCCATCGAGACTATACACAGCTTTCCACAAAGACAATTCTTCCTCTGTGAAACTCTCGGAAGACCTAAGACTCTCCATAAAAGCTTCAGATGAGATCAGTTCCTCCCTCATAATGTCCAGGATGTTAGTGAGGTAGTCATGATATGATCTGCTGCTAATCGCATCAGGATTATTTATTGGAAAGTCTTTAATCAAAGTACCAACAAAATCTTCGGGTAGATCCTTCCGCTCTATCATTGTCCTATTGCCTATTATCCACCTGTAATTTAGCATAGCCCAAGCAGGCTCATAAAGAATATTTTGTTTTACAAGCTGGTAGACCTTCTGAGAAAATTTGTTTTCTCTACAATACTCCTCAGCGAAGGAGAGCTTCCTTTTGGACAATCCAATGCAAAAATCATAATACTCACTGTAGCTTATGGAATCTCTGTCATTGTATTGACTCCTTATTCTATACTCCCCTTTAAATGCATCGAATATAGCACGTTCAAGTTTATTCTTATGATTATTTAATTCCCCATTCTTTCCGAGGAATGTTGCATCTTCTTCTTTCTTTATTGAGATGTTGTATTCTTGACCTGGACTGACAGTTAAGGGAATGGCTCTATTCCCTAAACGTAAATATAAGGTCGGAGTCTGATGGGCAATCCTGATCATGGTGATAAACGCTCCCCCACTATCTATGGATATCAATTCAGATCTGTTCAATCTTGACAGACCATCGAAATAATAAATCTGACCAGTAGAATAACTCTGATCATATTCTTCTATAATTCCTCTGATGGTAACCACTCCAGGCGAAATGGGGCTATCTTCTTTTGCCTTATTCGTTGAGCAGGAGGAAAGAAATGCAAGAAGGATAAGGCTAAGCAAACTGTTTGTAGATTTCATATAAAGCTTCATAGTTGGGATAGGACCAAATTAGCAAATAGATTTGTTAAGGTATCTTAATACATATTAAATTAATACAACCATTCCAGAGTGTGGTGACTCTATTAGCAATTGGTTATAAGTATATTACGAAATTATAGTAGTAGTAAGCATTTTTGTGTACTATGTAAATGTCGATGAGTTTGGTATCCATCTTTATAGCAGTTACAGATGCAATCTCTCCAGGAGCCAGTCCTGGTACCTCACGGACCACTAGGACTGTGAACGGTAAGTTCAACCTTACTAATTCATTATCCATGTTAATGATGAGGATACTGCTTGTGTCAACCACCTCAAATAACTCTCTGATGTACTTCTTCTTGTCCATGTATTTGTTGTTTATCTGAGTGATTATTTCTAGAAAAAGGGACTACCAGCAATTGCCAATAGTCCCCATGATCTCTAACCA
>JAUUZT010000088.1 GCA_030589825.1 Dehalococcoidia bacterium | reverse complement strand
TTATAGGAGAGGAATTATTGGATTTGCCGGAACAATCTTTTTTAACCAGATCATTGTGGTTTGATTTACCACAGGAGGCAATCAGGAGAATAGACAATTTGAAGATTGATTTCCATGGAGGTTTACATGCATGCGAACATGCCATTATTGGCATTCTTCCTCTGTTCGCTTTATGTGATAGAGATGATATTGGTGGTGTCTCTACTCCACTGCATCCTGATACTGCAAAACCACAGGTCTTTGTATACGACGCTTATCCAGGGGGTATTGGAATTGTGGAGAAGGGTTTTGAAGTGATAAAAGAGCTATGGCAAACAACTTTAAAGTTGATTGTCGAATGTCCTTGCCATGATGGGTGCCCGAGTTGTATTCAATCTCCTAAGTGTGGCAATAACAATCAACCTCTCGATAAAAAGGCAGCGGTTGTATTGTTACAAGAATTAATAGCTAAGTTCTAATACATATTCGAATAGACTAAAAGATTCGAGGGAGTATCTAAATGCAATACTATTGCGTTTAGATACCTGTTTTGATATTATATTGCTATGATTCGGAATTCTATACAGGTTTTACATGCTCAAGGGTATAAGGTGACCAGGCCTAGATTGCAGGTGGTTGAAATATTAGGCAAGGCACAAAAACCTGTTTCGCCTTATGAGATACAAAAAATGCTAAAACAGCAGGGTAGATATCTGAACCACGTTACTATCTATCGTGTGCTCGAATTACTTTGTCATTTAAATTTGGCACATAAGCTGCCATCGGAGAAGGGATTTATCAAATGTATTCTTGGTAACAGGGAAGGCTGCCATCGCTTTATGATATGTCATAAATGTGGAGCCATCCAAGAATATGCAGATGATAAATTATGTCGAAATGAGAAGGAAATAGCTGGTGAAATAGGCTTCCATACACAATATCATGTTTCTGAATCATATGGGTTATGTTCTAGTTGCTATAAAGGAGAATTAGCAGGAAATGTTTAAAGTAATACTCAAACAATTAAAAATCCATGCTCCCTATACTGCTTTGGGTGCTGTCACTGGTATTATTATCATGGTTATAGTAGTGGTTGGGAAAGGTCCCGTTGGAGTTTCTAAAGCTATTTTCTATGGTTTGCATCCGATTCATGTTTTATTAAGCGCACTTGCAACAACAGCGATGTTTATGAAATATAAGAACAAAAAAATCTGGCTAGTCATCTTAGTTGGATGGACAGGCTCTCTTGGAATAGCAACATTAAGCGATGCAATAATTCCTTATTTTGGGGCACAATTACTTCATATTCCGATAGAGTTTCATATACCTTTTATTGAGAAATGGTGGCTTAATCTGCTTGCTTTGGCAGGGGTTATGATAGGTTACAGGAAACAAACGACTAAAATTCCTCATTTTGGACATGTATTATTAAGTACATGGGCATCTCTGTTTTATTTTGTTGCTTTTGGGGTAGCAGATTGGATTTCTTTACTACCATTTATGCTATTGTTCCTTTTTCTCGCGGTTTGGATTCCCTGCTGTACAAGTGACATAATATATCCACTTCTATTTGTAAGAAAAAATCAAATAGCAGTATCCCCCAGTGAAGATGCTGGCAGAGCCAGGTAATTCAATTATTGTTGACCAGTTGTGAAAGAAATATCTCCTAAAATAGCGGATATTTAATTGGTATTATCTTAATAGCCAGATGGATTTTATAAATGCACGGGCTGGCTCTTTGTGCCTTACAGGATATTGAAATTGTTTGTGTTACTATAAGTTGTTAACAAAAGGAGATTTGATTTATTGAATTTGCAGGAAAGAACTGAAGCAGGAGTAAGGCGAACTAAAGAAACTTGGTTTAATAAGATAGCTCGTTTGTTTGAAAAGAGATCATTTGGAGATGAGCTTTGGGATCAGTTGGAGGAGTTACTAATCCTGTCTGATGTAGGAATAGGAACTACTGCTAAGCTTGTTGATAAAGTCAGACAAAGAGTCAAAGATGAAAAAAAGCTTGAACCGTCGCAAGTTCGAGTAACCCTGAAGGATGAGATGAAATCATTATTAAAAATTAATGGCTTTCCTGCCTGCTCAAAAGCAGAGGAAGGAATTGCTCAGATTATCCTGGTGGTTGGAGTGAATGGTACGGGTAAAACGACCAGTGTTGCCAAACTGGCCTGGCAGGCAAATACTCAAGGAAAACGTGTTATATTGGCGGCGGCTGACACTTTTCGTGCTGCAGCTATTGATCAACTAAAATTTTGGGGGGAAGAGTTAGGAGTTGACGTCATTGCTCATCAACCAGGCGCTGATCCGGCTGCGGTGGTCTTCGACGCTATTCAGGCAGCTAAGAAACGAAAGGCACAAGTAGTTATTATCGATACTGCCGGTCGATTACATACAAAATTAAATCTAATGGAGGAACTAAAAAAAATAGAAAGGGTAATAGTTAAACATGACGCCTCGAACCCTTTTCAAGTTCTCTTAGTACTGGATGCTACTACTGGGCAGAATGGTTTGTTACAGGCTAAGAGTTTTTGTCAGGCTGTAGACATCAATGGGGTTTTTTTAACTAAGCTGGATGGTACTGCCAAGGGAGGTATTGTGTTTACAATTTGCGATGATTTACATATACCTGTGGCTTATATCGGAACTGGGGAGCGACTACAAGATATAGCTTCTTTTGATGCTGAAGTATTTGTTGAAGCTATATTCTCATAATTTCAGGGAGTTACGTGTGAGGTCTATTGTATTTGTATATTTATAAATTACTCAGGGAAGTACATTAATGTTTATTATTAGTATTGATCCTATTGCTTTAAGCTTTGCTACCTTTACAATAAGATGGTATGGGATAATGATGGCTTTGGCAATTGCGGTGTTGCTTGTGCTAACCATTAAGGGAACGGATAAGCTTGGTGTACCCAGGGATGTTTTCTTAAGTTTTTTTCTCTGGAGTGTCGTTGGAGGTCTTATTGGTGCCAGATTAATTCATGTAATTGACCATATCATAAATGATTGGGATTATTACAGTATTCATCCTGGAGATATCGTTGGCTATATTTTTGGTTTTGCTGGTCTGGCTCTCTATGGAGCTGTCATTGGGGCTGTACTGGCGATATTTGTTTATGCGAAGATTAAAAAAGTTCCTTATTCAAATTTAATTGGTGCATTTGACTGTCTTGCTGTTGCTGCTCCTGTAGCTCAGGCAATAGGCAGACTTGGCTGTTTTATTAATGGGTGTTGTTATGGTATTCCTAGCTCGTTGCCCTGGGCAGTTACCTATACTAATCCCAATAGTGCGTGTTACTTACTGGGGAAGTCATTACATCCAACGCAGGTCTATTTTCTGGTCTGGAATCTAATAGTTTTTGCCATAATCTGGCATTTGCGGGGGAAGCTTAAGCCACAAGGGTCTCTATTCTTGCTCTACCTTTCTCTCTACAGTGCAGGTGATTTTGCTATAAGATTCTTGAGAGATAATGAGAAGGTTTGGCTGGGACTTCAGCAGGGACAACTTATTAGTTTAACGATTCTGGTGCTTGCTTCAACATGGTTTTTCTTCAGTAGGCACAGAGCTAAGCAGATGGAACGAAATCAATCAGGTTGAGTTGTAAGATCTCCTCTCCTTTCCATCGCCGCTTCTCCAAGTTATATACTATATCTATATAGTCAGGGACTTCTGCTTGTCTCATATGGGAGTGAAAACTCACAGCCTGCCAATTTACCCCCCCTTGCTGAAGTTCAAATTTAAGGTAGTTATTTGAATTACCGAATGAAGGTTTGGATTGCTTCGGTGTCATCGCCGTTTAGGGCCAGTGTGCCGGTGGTAATATTCAACGTGCCCAATTCGGATGTTAAACGGAGATCGGATGCATTGATAGTGCCGCCATCGAGGTTCACCGTGCCGGTTCCTGTCAGACCGGGTACTATCAGGTTGCCACTTAGCTCGACAGTACCGCCTGTCATATTGAGCGTGCCAACGCCTCTCCAGCCGATTTGCAATGCCCCGGATGAAAATAAACCACCGCTTATATTCAGGATGCCGTGGCCGGAGGTACTATCCACACCGATGTAGGCCCCGGCTACTGTAAGCGAGCCTCCGCTGATGTCCAGGTTTGTTGTGGAGACGGCATTGCCGACCCTGAGTGTTTCGCATTCGGCGGTAATACCGTCCTGGATTTCGCAATGTGTATTGTCCGGAGCGTCGATTGAAACGCTGTCGATGGCGGTCGGTAAGTTGCTCGAACCCCAGTTGGCTATTGTGCTCCAGAGATGGTCGGGCCCGTCGTCGCTCCACATTATTTGCGCCGAGGCGTTTTGGAATTGGACCAGTAGCAGAACAAGAGAAATTAAATATGTCATTTTCTTAAACATTGTGTTTCTCCTTCAAAAAAGAGAGTTGATATAATAACTGTTAATAACGCTTTTTGGTTTCACTAAGTTATCTGTCACGCATGTGCGGGGCATTTCTTACCTTGTGATTTGCTATCGCCTCCTTCCATAAAAGTCGCAAAAAGACCTGTCAGCCTCCAAATCGCAAGCCTTACTAAACTTACTTTATACGAAATTAGGCGTGCTGCGTCAAGGGAAATATCCGGAATTCCGGATGCTTTGTGTGATTATGGCTGAGTTGGCGGGTGATTGTTTTGGCTTTTCAATTATCACGTTACGAAGTATAATACAAAACTGATAATCATCGGAGGTTTATTATGTCACATATTGGAAGCAGGGAATAC
>JAUUZT010000217.1 GCA_030589825.1 Dehalococcoidia bacterium | reverse complement strand
TTGCATACAGAAACTTGTGAGAGCGAACATATTCCCCCGCTTATTATGAGTACCCTGTTGATACCCGATAGGTCAGCAGTAACTTCAACATAAGCCTTTGGAAAGAGATGTTGCGCTAATGGAAGTAATGACTTGTCCTGATTTTGTCCTATCTCCAGTAGGATGCAACCATCTTGATGTATTTTTCCTGGTGATTGATATAGAAGGCTTTGTATTTTGTCCATCCCATCCTGTCCCCCATCCAGAGCTATAAGTGGCTCAAACTTATTTATCTCAGGGGCCAACTCTGCTATATCGTCCTGTGCTATATAGGGAAGATTTGCCACAATAACATCGACCATCTCAGGCAAGGGGGATAGCAAGTTACCATGTAGTGGAATTATACGGTGGCGGATGTTGTGGCTATGAAAATTTTGGCAGGCAACTTGGAGAGCTTGCTTTGAGATGTCAGTAGCATAGATTATCGCATTGGGAAGCGCCAGTGCTAGGCTGGTTGCGATAGCGCCACTACCTGTACCAATATCCGCTATCCTAATATTGCGATTTGTTGGGAAATGTAGGGTGACAAAATCGATTGTTTTTTCTACCAATAGTTCTGTCTCTGGTCTGGGGATAAGTACACGAGGATCAACATAGAAATTGGAATTATAAAACCCGCTATGTTGTAAAATATAAGACGTTGGCTCGTTTTGTATGCGTCGCTGTATGAGCTGATTAAGTAAAATAAAATCTTCCTCTTTAAGTTCCTTTTCAGGGTACGTATATAGTTGTGTACGTGAAAAATTTACTGTGTGGCAGAGTAAGAATTCTGCTTCTGAAAAGGCATCAGGAATCTCTGACTTGGATAAGGTTTGTTTGGTAAAATTTAAAGCTTCCCTTAAAATCATGAGAGGACAGCCTCAAGTTGGCTAATCTGTTCTTGCGCAAGAAGTGCCTCAATAATATCTTTGATATCTCCATACATGATTTGTGGCAAGTTGTGAAAGGTAGAATTGAGGCGATGGTCGGTCACACGGTCTTGAGGGAAATTATAAGTCCTTATTTTTTCTGCTCGTTCACCTGTCCCTATCTGTTTTTTTCTTTGCTTATCTATTTCGGCTGATTGCTTGCGTTGTTCTCGATCGAATATTCTGGCGCGAAGTACAGCCATAGCCTTTGTCTTGTTTTTCAATTGGGAACGCTCGTCCTGACATATAACTACGATGCCTGTTGGTAAATGGGTGATTCGTACGGCAGTCGTTACTTTGTTCACATTTTGACCACCGGCACCACCAGCATGAAATAGATCCATCCTGATATCATCTTGGCTGATTTTGAATTCGATTTCTTCAATTGCTGGTAACACTGCCACGGTAGCCGTCGATGTGTGTATTCGGCCTGATGCCTCAGTTTCAGGAACTCGTTGGACACGGTGTACACCACGCTCATATTTCAGTTGACTGAAAGCCCCCTTCCCTTTTACTTCGAAGACAACTTCTCTAAAACCGCCAACGCCACTTGGATTAGTACTGATTAAATTTAGCTTCCATTTTTTACTCTGAGTATAGCGGCTATACATCCTAAACAGATCAGCAACGAAAAGACCCGCTTCTTCGCCTCCAGTGCCTGCTCTTATTTCCACAATAACATCTTTATTAGCGTTCGGATCTTTGGGTAGTAATGCGAATTTAAGTTTATGCAATAGTTCATTCATTTGTTGCTGAAATTTGTCTATCTCCTGATTTATTAATATTGCCATTTCGGGTTCATCAGTTTCTTTAAGCAGATTTGTCATGTCATCAAACTGAGCTGAGCTGGTTTTGTATTTATTATAGATGTCAACAATATTTTCAAGTTCAGATTTCTCCTTGCCCAACTCCTGTAATTGTTTTAAGTTAGTAAGAATATCTGGTTGTGACATTAGGTTGTTGATTTCATCATAACGTTGTTGAATTAGATTTAACTTGTTTAACATCGTAAATACTCCTGTTTGAGTGTACTATTATAGTATAGCAATATTAGGTGCTCAAACCTTATCGCAGAGCTCGTATCTTTCTAGGGACATGATTTGGAATATATTATTCATGATTTAACAGGATAATAGCAGTCTGATAATCTTGTTGAAGATATACTAGTTACGTAGGTGCTGCTGTCAATTGTTGTAACTCTTTGCAGTATATAATATAGGTTGAGGAATTAAAAAGAACTAGAACTATTTCATTAAGGGAACCAGCTTTCTCTTTAAGAAAAATAATTATTGTTTTTAGTGCTACATGGGCAGCTTTCTTAACGGGGTAGCCGTAGGCTCCTGTGCTTATGGAAGGGAAAGAGATGCTGGATATATTTCTACTGGTGGCAGTTACCAGACATTCGCGATAAGCACTGGATAGGAGAGCAGCTTCTCCAGTGTGTCCGCCGTGCCACACCGGACCGACTGTGTGTATTATATACCGCGCCTTGAGCTTTCCTGCTGTGGTAATAACTGCCTTACCCGTTGGCAGCCTTCCTTGGTTATGGATTATTGTTTTGCATTCTTCGATGATGGATGATCCTCCAGCGCGGTGTATTGCACCATCTACTCCTCCTCCACCCATCAAGCCGGAATTAGCTGCATTAACTATGGCATCGGTATTTTGATTGGTAATATCTCCTTGCTGTATGGATAGTTTTGCAGTATTGATAAATAATTCCATATTCCTTTGTCTTGAGGAGCGAAATAGTTCTTTACTTATTTATTATACTCTCCGTAGGCAAATCTTTTTATTTTTATGAAGGGATAA
>JAUUZT010000189.1 GCA_030589825.1 Dehalococcoidia bacterium | reverse complement strand
TGTCACAACTTATATATCAAATATCACCTGCATTAAATGTCTTGATGCAAATCTGTCAATTTTAAGCATATACAATATAGCTGCTTTAATATTGAATATTATAGATAACATAATAGTAATTATTGCTAGTTTAATAATATGAAGAGTGAAAATAAGATGGAAGTATTTGCTACGAAGTGAATTGAATACCAATGGAACCTGTTCATTGACCATAAGTTACATGTTTGCTACAATCACTCGGATAGGGCGATTAGCTCAGTGGTTAGAGCGCTGCGTTGACATCGCAGAGGTCACTGGTTCAAGTCCAGTATTGCCCATTTGAAGATGGAATAAAAGTACGGCAGGTTACTTCATACTGATTTTGCTTATAAATTATGGTAATTAGTAAATTCAAGGTTATATTAATTGTGTTAGGAGTTTGGTAAAGTAGCGAGAAATAGAAGATATTGATTCTCCAGTTATGCTTATTGCTAGTAGTATCATCCACACAGAATTCTTTAGAGTAATAATGCATGTATACAAGGTGAAATCATAGAATGGAACAAGAAGATAAAATAGAACAGATAATGAAGGTACGTCACTCTGCTGCCCATGTGATGGCTGAGGCAGTACAAGGGCTATTTCCCGGAGCAAAATTTGGTATTGGTCCTGCTATTGAAAATGGTTTTTACTACGATTTTGAATTACCCCGCTCAATAACACCAGAAGATTTACCTGTAATAGAAAAGAGAATGAAGGAAATCATTGCTCAGGATTTACCCTTTACCAAGAAGGAAATATCCAAAGAAAAGGCGCGGAAGCTCTTTGTAAACCAAAAATATAAGCTGGAAATCATAGATGAAATCCCAGAAGAGGTGGTGACTACATATAATCAAGGCTCTTTTACAGATATATGTCGGGGGCCACACATAGAATCTACAGCTCAGATTAAAGCTTTCAAATTAACACATATTGCTGGAGCATATTGGCGTGGGGACGAAAAACGACCAATGTTACAAAGGATATATGCTATAGCTTTTGAAACTCCTGAAAAACTGCAGGATTATCTAGCCCTTATGGCCGAAGCGGCTGAAAGGGACCATAAAAAATTAGGGAAAGAGCTTGAACTGTTCAGTACCCATGAAGAAGTAGGGCCTGGTTTAATTTGTTGGCATCCAAAAGGTGCTATGGTTCGGCAAATAATAGAAGAGTTTTGGAGAAAAGAACACTATAAAAGAGATTATGATATCGTCTACACGCCTCATATAGCTAAGATAGATCTGTGGAAAACCAGTGGGCATTGGGATTTCTACAGGGATTATTTATATCCGCCAATGGATGTTGATGGGCAGCAGTATATAATCAAGCCAATGAATTGCCTGTTTCACATAATGATTTATAAAAGTCATTTGCGAAGCTACAGAGAGTTACCGATACGCTATGCTGAATTAGGGACCGTTTATCGGTATGAGAGAACTGGAGTATTGTATGGTCTTGCCAGAGTTAGAGGGTTCACACAAGATGATGCGCATATATTTTGTCGAACTGACCAAATCGAGGAAGAGGTAAAGGGAGTATTAGAATTAGCTCAATATATGATGAGAACATTCGGTTTTGATGACTATGAATTACTTTTATCTACGCGGCCGGATAAATATGCTGGAACTCTTGAATTGTGGGATCAAGCTACTGCATCTTTAAGAAATGTGATAGAAAATCTTGGGCTACCTTATAAAGTGGATGAAGGTGAGGGTGTATTTTATGGACCAAAAATAGATATCAAACTTAAGGATGCTGTAGGACATGCATGGCAAGGTCCTACAATTCAAGTTGATTTTAATTTGCCAGAACGCTTCAATGTTTGTTACATTGGTAGTGACGGGGTAGAGCACAATGTAACAATGATACATCGAACAGTTCTGGGTAGTATGGAACGCTTTCTTGCTTGTTTAATTGAACATTATAAAGGTGCGTTTCCTGTTTGGTTATCACCGGTACAAGTAATGGTAATACCTATAGCAGATAGGCATGTAGAATATGGGCACAAGGTAGAATCTGAACTTAAGAAAGTGGGTTATCGAGCTAAAATTGACGATCGTACTGAAAGAATGAATTTAAAAATAAGAGATGCACAGCTAGGGAAGATACCATATATGCTCATAGTAGGTGATAACGAGATGGGTTCATCAACGGTATCTCTTAGGTTGAGAGGCGGACAAGATATAGGAAGTCAGACCGTAACTCAAGTAAAAGAAAGATTGCTAATAGATATAGAATCCAGACAATAAGCAATTAAGGAGGAATAGTAAGAATAGCCAAACGAATAGCAGTTAATAAATTCATTAGGGCAAGAGAGGTTCGGCTCATAGGAGAAAATGGGGAACAATTGGGTATAATGAGTTTACCCCAGGCACTAGAGTTAGCCCGTGAACATGAACTGGATCTTGTGGAGATATCACCAACAGCGGCTCCTCCTGTGTGTAAAATACTGGATTATGGGAAATACAAATACGAACAAACAAAGAAAGAACGAAAGGCTAAAAAAGGGCAGAAAATTGGCTTACTAAAGGAAGTCAGGTTTCGTCCGAAAATCGAAGAGCATGATTTACAGTCAAAGATAAAAAAAGTAAAAGAGTTTATCGAAGATGGAAGTAAAGTCAGGATAGTCGTAAGATTTAGAGGAAGGGAAATTATATATCCCGAATTAGGGTGGAAAATACTAAGAAAAGTAGCTGAGGAGTTAGCGGGCAAGGTAGTAGTAAGCAATGAAATTGTCAGAAATGCAAGGAATATAGCTCTAACCCTTTCTCCATCTACAAGCAATAAATCTAGAGAGGATAAATCAGATGCCAAAACTAAAAACACATAAGGGAACTAAGGGTCGGTTTCATGTAACAGGTAATGGTAAAATATTACGTACAAAATGTGGCAAAAGCCACTTGAGGAGAAAGAAACCTGCTCGTACTAAGAGGCTTTATGATAGCCTTATAGCTGTAGCCCCTGCCGATATAAAAAAAATAAAGAGATTGTTACACGGTTGATAACAATAGGAGGATGTTTTGCCAAGAGCTAGAAGCGGGAAAATTACACATAGACGTCACAAAAAGATATTAGATTTAAGCAAGGGACACAGCGGTTCGCGACATGCTTTATATC
>JAUUZT010000233.1 GCA_030589825.1 Dehalococcoidia bacterium | reverse complement strand
GTTTCAGGGCCTCAATTGAACGTTTCACCCCCTCAGTAGTCTTCATTTCATCACAGCGAGCCGTCTCCAAAAATGTACCACCACGATGAATAATATTAGCAACTGAGCGTGGATCCAATTCTACAAATTTATTTTCCAGTAAGCCTGCATAGCCTCTTTTAATTCCAGTTACTTTAACTCCATAGGTAGCTGCACTACGAACTATCGCTCTGATGCAGGCATTCATCCCTGGTGCATCACCCCCACTGGTTAATACTCCAATCTTTTCCAATATTATCCCTCTTCTTTTTTTTATTATACTTCCCAATCGATGTTCTCTATTGTATTCGATTATAACATGGCTTACAATCAAGTTGGATTGGCAGTGATTTGGTAGTACAATCTGCCTGTGCTATGAAACATCTATTCTCATACTGGGACTCAATTGCTGATAAAATTAAAAATGCAAAGCATGTTATTTTACTACTTGATTACGATGGTACATTAACACCAATCGTTGAAAGACCTGAATCAGCCTATCTATCTTCACAAGTAAGAGACTGCCTTCAAGAATTAGTTTCATTTCATTCTCTAACTCTTGGATTTATTAGTGGCAGACCCTTAAATGATTTGCAAGCAAAAGTGGGCGTTACTGATGCTTTGTATGCGGGAAACCATGGCCTAGAAATTGAGGGCCCTAATACTAGTTTCGTTAATCCTGAAGCTGCAGAAGCAATCCCTTTGTTGCATACCTTAGGTCAGAATATCAGTTTGGCCATAGCTGGAATTAAAGGGGCTTGGATAGAGGATAAAAGGCTGACATTAAGTTTGCATTACCGATTGGTAGATGAAGCACAATACAACAGATTAAATGATATTTTCAATGAAAGCATCAGGGAACCCCTTGCTTATGACAGAATAATTGTTACTTCAAATAAGAAAACCTATGATATCAGACCTTCAGTTAACTGGGACAAAGGGAAAGCTATTGAGTATATTAATAAGACACTTTTCCCCAAGAACAAACCGTTAATACTAGTTGTAGGCGATGATAAAACCGATTATGATGCTTTTCGTGTTGTAAATACTACCGGGGGGATTTCAATATTCGTGGGCAATGCTAGTATCAAAGCACCAGCTAGCTATTTTCTTCAGTCAACCAATGAGGTACATCAGTTTCTTCTAAGGTTTCAGTCCACTCTTAATTGTCAATAATATTTTTTGTGCTTGGAATCTTTCCAGCAACTCTATCATCAATGCAAGTAGCTGAGTCTAAAGCACGCCCCAGAGCTTTAAATAGAGCTTCTGCCTTGTGATGATCATTAGTCCCTGTTAGCACCATGGCATGAAGATTTATCTTCGCTCCAGAAGCGAAAGACTCTAAGAAGTGACGAATTAAATCAGCGTCCAGACCATCAATATTGGTTCTTTCGAAGGAAACATCAATAACGCTGTAGGTTCTGCCTCCTATATCCACAGCTACCACTGCTAAAGCCTCGTCCATGGGTACCATTGCATTTCCCATACGTGTGATTCCTTTTTTATCGCCTAAAGTCTCATTAAAGGCTTTCCCCAAGCAAATAGCCACATCCTCAACAATATGATGCTGGTTATCTCCCGAGGCAGTAATTGTTATGTCAAACATTCCGTGTTTTGCTAGTTGAGATAGAAAATGATCTACGATGTTTATTCCAGATTTTATGTCAAATAACCCACTGCCATCAATATTTAGTTTAATTTCAATATCTGTTTCCCCTGTCTTGCGATTAACCTTTGAAATCCTTTCACTCATTTTTTGCTACCTCCATTAAGGTTTTAATAACCATATCCGTATCTTCAGGCTTACCAACACTTATCCGAATGAAATTTTCCAACCTCGGGGTATCGAAATAGCGTAAGAAGACTCCTTTATTACGTAACTTGCGCCAGATTATTTTTGCAAGCGTTTCCTCATTATGTTCAGAGTATTCAGAAATAGATATATCTGCATCTTGTTGTATTGAACAAAGAATGAAATTTGCACTTGAAGTGTATGGCTTAAGCCATTTAATATTCTCTAATTTGCTAAAAAGCCTCTCTCGTTCAGCAACTATTTTTTCAATATTATTACGTAGATAATCTATATCACCAAGAGATGCCATCACCGCTACCTTGGCTGCGGCATTAGCATTATACGGTTGTTTAATTTTCATCAGATAACTGACTATCTCTTCAGGAAACAAACCATAACCAATCCTTAAACCAGCCAACCCAGCCCATTTGCTAAAAGTACGTAACACAATTATATTGGGATACTGAAAGACCAAATCAGCCATACTCTCCCTACTGAAGTCAACATACGCTTCATCTAATACAACAATCTTGCCAGTGTCCAGAAGTTCTATGATTTCTTGTCTAGTAGTACAATTCCCTGTTGGATTATTAGGAGATGCAAGAAAAATAACCTTCGTTTTCTTATCAATGGCTTTTTTAATACCTTGTATATCCAGTTTAAAATCATTGTCTCTGGGTATATCAATTACCTCACCACCACATATTCTGG
>JAUUZT010000182.1 GCA_030589825.1 Dehalococcoidia bacterium | reverse complement strand
GAACTTGATGACGAATTTGCCAGGAGTAGTAGTTATAGTGACCTTAGTTCAATGCGGCAGAAACTGACTGAGGGAATGAAGCAGGGAGCTGAGCATGGAAGGCTGTTAGAATTGCAGAATAAGGCACTTGATGCCATTGCAGAGAAAAGCGAGTTTGGAATTCCTCCAATTCTGGAGGATAAAGAGATTGAGCATTTTGTGTCCGACGAGATGCGTCATTATGGATTTCGTAAACCTGAAGAATATCTGAAGAGACTTGGTAAAACTGAGGAAGAGATTGTTACAGAACTGCGCCCTGTTGCCAGGAAACGCATTGTCAATTCACTGATTCTGGGTGAGCTGACCAGTACGGAGAAGATTGAGGTTACTACCGAGGATGTAGATAATCGAATTGAGCAATTACTAGAGACTGTAAAAGACAGACAAAAGATGCAAGAATATATGGCTGCGCCTCGAATACGCAACTCAATTGAGCAATCCATGATTACGGAGAAGACCGTTGACAGGTTGGTAAAGATTGCTAGTGGAGACATGAATGAGGAAATAGAAGATGGAAGCAGAAAAACAAAAGCAGATACAAAGAAAATAACAAAAAGAAAGTTGCCTGGAAAGAAGAAGATGGAAACCCACGAAGTTAACGGGCAACCTGAAAAAGAGGGAAAGCCTAAAGTAGACAGGAAAGATTGAAAAGGCACAGCAGAACTTGAAAAAGCGGGAAAGCTCGAAAGGGCGCAGCCCTTTCGAAGAACCCTTTAACTCCCCTCTCCTTCTAAAGGAGAGGGGACAGGGGGTGAGGATAATAAAAAACCCTAGGAGGAAAAATAGATGAATGAAATATCTCAGGTAATAATTCCTACAGTAACCGAAAAAGACACACGTGGCGAGCGTGCTTTTGATATATATTCTCTATTGCTAAGAGAGAGAATTATATTTTTGGGGACACCGATAAACGACCAGGTAGCCAATTTAATTATTGCCCAACTACTCTACTTGGAGAGGGAAGATCCTGATAAGGATATCAGTCTCTATGTTCATTGTCCTGGTGGAGTGATTAGTGCTGGGCTGGCTATCTACGATACTATGCAGCTTCTACGTTGCCCAGTGTCTACAATTTGTGTGGGATTAGCTGCGAGTATGGGTACCGTACTTCTATGTGCAGGAACTAAAGGTAAGAGATATGCCCTGCCTAATTCAACTATTCATATGCACCAGGCGGTTGGTGGTGCACAGGGACAGGCTGCTGATATAGAAATAGCTGCCAAGGAAATCATGCGAATGCAGGAGATACTTCGCAATATCATTGCCAAACATACAGGTCAGACGGTGGAGAAAATCGCACATGATAGTGACAGAGATTTTTTCCTCGATGCAAAGCAGGCAATGGAATATGGATTGATTGATGAGATTCTGACCAAACCGGACAAAGACAAGAAATAATGTCCCTTTCACTTTAAGGGAAAGGGTTAATGTGGTCGCGCCTTTCTTTTTCCTGCTAAACTTGTGTTTGTGGTATCCAGTAGCAGGAATTAACTCTGTTATTATGAGCCAAAGACGTGGCAATATAAGTGGGTTAAGGTGATGAGTACAGATGTCGAAAAATATTTCAGGTAGATTATAGCTGATGTAAATAGGAATTCATATTTGACAACTAATCTATATACATATTTAATTAAGTTGTAATGACATATTTGTCTCAGTTTATAGAGGCGGGATCTATTGCTGAATCGTCGGCAGGGTCGGACTTCGGAGGACTGGGTAAAGAGGGACTGATAACAGTTATATTTATTTCAGTCTTATTGCTGGTGGTTTTTGTCTGGATAATAAACGGTACTAAAAAGCATGATTGAGAAATAATGAATGAATAGGACAGATATCTAGTTGTAGTACTTGGCCAGCATGATAAGGAAATGGTACAATGGGTGAGGTGGGGAATATGGAAAAGGAAATACTTTATAAATTCGGTATTTTTTATTCGGAAGAGCTAATTTACTATTGACAAATGTTAAATACAATTATATGCTGATTACAGTAAGTAGTTTGGTGATTTTATTGTTATATTTTAGTAGTATTGATATTGTAAGGAGGAACTGAACATATGACTAAGACGAAGTGGCACTCAAAATTAATTAGCCTGGCTATTGCTTTTGCACTGGTCTTTTCGTTGGTTGCGTTGGTAGTACCAGCAATGGTAGTGGAGGCGTCTGAACCTGAGGAAGAACCTGTACTGGAAAAAGCTATCATATGCGTAATACCTCCTGCTGGACTGGCTGAGATGAACATACAAAGTATATATGTAGATCCTGAACAGGTTATTCAGAATCAGCAGGTAGAAATATGGGTTAGCGTAGGCAATAGTGGAGAAAGTAAAGGTACAAAAACAGTTTCGCTTTATGTCAATGGCTCATTTGAGAACAGCCAGACTGTTGGTGTTGGTCCTGGTGGGGGACAGAATGCGGTCTTTTATGTAAGCAGGACAGTACCTGGTACCTATACGGTGTCAGTTGAAGGTAGAGAGTCGCAGTTTACCGTACTTGGATTGGGCCCTCCACAGTCTGCTCCAGCTCCGCCGATGGCAGTTACAGGCATGGGTGGCGGTTTGGGAACAGGTGGGATCATAGCGATAGTAGTTGTGGTAATTGCACTTGCTGTTGGGGTGGTGGTCATCTTGAGGCGTGAATAGAACTAATAAAAAATAGATTTTTGAAGATAATGAAGGGGAGGACTGAAAGGTCTTCCCCTTCATTAATATTCTTGATGTGCATGAAAAAGTACTCTGAAACTACTTCAATCTGGGAGTTTACTCAAGTAATTCTTAGCCAGTATTAATAAATTTTATCTTATCATATATAGTTATCTCTTCCTCTATCCAATTGGATTATTTTACGTAGATAGCGTTCTGAATATGAGCTTAATTTCCGTGGTGAGAACGGATTATATCTGTCCGGCGAAGCTTAAAGGCTAAGATTGTTCAAGGTATTAGTGGTGGTAGATGCTTTAATTAATTCAATGTAGACTAGCAGAATAAAATGAATATATAATTTGCAGATTTTAAGTTTGAGAAATTGGTCATCCCTAGTTTAATACTAGCTCTGAATAGTGGCTGATGCTACAATTAAGACATATTAATCTAAGAAATTGAAAAATAGCGTAAAGAGAAGACAGTTTATTCTATAACGTATCGATTGTGATGGTGTTGAAAACGAAAATCAAGTTACTGTTTATACTAATACTCTTTATCTTGCTGTTTCCTG
>JAUUZT010000151.1 GCA_030589825.1 Dehalococcoidia bacterium | reverse complement strand
CGGATCCTCTGATAACCTTAATTACTTTATCCATATTATCGAGGGCTGTCAGAAACCCTTCAAGAATATGCGCTCTGCTCTGTGCCCTCTTTAACTCAAATTGAGAACGCTTGGTAATAACCTCATGCCGAAAATCAATGTAGCAGGTTAACGCTTCTCTGAGATCAACCAGCCTTGGCTGTCCGTCGACCAGAACAACCATATTCACAAAAAAGGTAGACTGTATCGAGGTATGTTTATGCAGGTTATTAAGGACCCGCTGGTACTGTGCATCTCGTTTTAGCTCAATAACCAGGCGCATTCCTTCCCTGTCTGATTCATCACGTATCTCGGAGATACCAACCATCTTTTTGTTCTTAACCAACTCCGCTATACGTTCAGTCAAAGCGGCCTTGTTCACCTGGTAAGGCAACTCAGTGATTACTATTTGCTTTCTTCCTCCTTTTACATCCACTTCTCTGGTTTTAGCACGGATAACCACCTTTCCCTTGCCAGTGGCATAAGCGCTTCTTATTCCGTCCTGCCCCATAATCATAGCTGCTGTAGGAAAATCTGGACCTTTGACGAATTGCATTAGCTCAGCCACATCCGCTTCAGGGTTATCAATTAAGTAGTCACTCGCGTCGCATAATTCCCCAAGATTATGCGGAGGGATATTTGTCGCCATACCAACAGCTATACCAGAAGCGCCATTAAGCAACAAATTAGGTATTCGGGCTGGCAAGACCGAAGGTTCTTGCAAGGAATCGTCAAAATTAGAAACGAAGTTTACTGTCTCCCTATCAATGTCTACCAGCATTTCCTGTGCGATCTCAGACAACCTGGCCTCGGTATATCTCATGGCTGCAGGAGGGTCATTATCAATGCTGCCAAAGTTGCCCTGTCCGTCAACAAGCATATTCCTCAAAGAAAAATTCTGAGCCATGCGTACCATGGCCTCATATACCGAGGAATCTCCATGTGGATGGTATTTCCCAAGTACTTCTCCCACAATCCTGGCGCTCTTTCTATACGGTGTATTATGTCGCATACCCAGATCATTCATAGCAAAAAGTACACGACGCTGTACTGGTTTCAATCCATCTCGTACATCAGGTAACGCCCTTGAGACTATGACGCTCATTGCGTAGTCGAGATAGGAACTCTTCATTTCTTGTTCCAGGTCTATAGGCCTCTCCGCAGTGATTTCCATTCAGTCCTCCAATTATTCTCTTTTACATCTACCCGGGTTAATCAAATGAGAAAAAACCATCGGGTAGAGTTTCCTTTTTTTCTTCAAAAGATTCTTCTTCGATGTTGCTCTTCTCTGCTATTGCCTCCACCTCAACATGCGGTTCGATCATGCTCTCGCTAACACGTTGAAGCACTTGTTTTGTAACATTACTGAAGTCTTCTTCTTTAATTCCGAGCCTTTCCCTAAGACGCGCAAGGTTCTTCCTTGCAATAGAATTAGTTGGCTCCAGTTTCAAGGAGTTGTTGTAAGCGTCTATCGCCTTATCAATCTCCCCCAACTCAACTAACGCCTTGCCCAGCCGATTATAGGCGCTGACATCACCAGGAGTTGCTTCAATTATGCCCTGGTTTACCACAACCGCCTCCTCCCAGCAACCAAGCTTGGCCAGTTCCACAGCTTCCTCACTCTGCCGTTGTCCCAGCTTACTTTGTACTTCTCCTCGTTGATAATTCATTTGCTCTCCAAAAATATTGATTGAGGCCTTATGCTATCAAGGCCTTGCTGCCTTGGCAATCTCAGCTTCAAATGATTCATATAGTGCACGAACTGCAATATTCACATCGCGCTCCGCTATGATACAAGTTATCCTGATTTCTGAAGTGCTGATTAGTTGAATATTTATTCCCTGTTCAGAAAGTGTGCGAAACATCATGGCAGCATATCCTGGCGAGTTTTGCATTCCGGTTCCCACTATGCTAACTTTCGCCAGCGTAGAATCGGTGGCACATTCTCTAGCGCCTAAAGTTTCAACCAGCGGATCCACGATAGACTTCGCCTTAGCCAGTGCACTTCGATCTACAGTAAACGTGAAATCTGTGGTGTTTCCAACACTGATATTCTGCACTATGGTATCAACGCTTACATTTGCTTCAGCCAATGGTGCCAGAATTGCGGATGCAATGCCAGGACGATTTGGTACTCCCAGGACAGTTATTCTGGCTACATTAGCGTCATGAGCAATCCCTCTTACCTTATTTCTTACTTCCATAGCTATCTCCTCGCGAATGATGGTCCCTGACACATTACTAAAACTTGAAGCCACCAGTATTGGTATATTATACATCTCCCCCAGTTCCACTGCCCTGGGGTGCATTACTTTAGCTCCACTGTTAGCCATTTCCAGCATCTCATCATAGCCAATCTCATCCAGTTTGGCTGCCCCAGGGACTATCCTGGGGTCTGCGGCATATACTCCTTCCACGTCAGTGAAAATCTGGCACATATCAGCTTTCAAGCTAGCCGAAAGAGCAACTGCAGTCGTATCGGAACCTCCTCGTCCCAGAGTGGTAGTATCCAGTTGCTGGTTAATCCCCTGAAACCCGGCCACTATCACAATATTATTTTTCTCGATTTCTTCTAGAATTCGCTTGACACTCACGCTGATAATCCTTGCCTTGTTATGAGTGGAATCGGTTTTAATACCTGCCTGGGCACCGCTAAGACTTATCGCCTTATAGCCCAAAGACTCCAAGCTCATTGCAAGGAGAGTACTGCTAATCAATTCCCCCGTGGAAAGCAATACATCCATTTCCCTCTCTCCTGGCTGCTTGGCAACCTGAGAAGCCAGCTTGATTAACTCATCTGTAGTATCCCCCATGGCAGAAACAACCACAACTAACTGGTTACCACTATCTTTAGTTTTGGCTATACGCTGAGCCACCAGCCTGATTCTCTCACTATTAGCCAGTGAACTGCCCCCATATTTTTGAACAACCAGTGCCATCCTCTCCTCCGAATTAAACAGGCATCGTCAGTATTTTAAATTAAAAGTTGCTATACAGTAATTAAAGCACTTATAATTGTACTAATTCAAACATCGGGGCGTAGCGCAGCCTGGTAGCGCGCAGCGTTCGGGACGCTGAGGCCGGAGGTTCAAATCCTCTCGCCCCGACCAATACTAAGTGGAGGCACTCATGTTAAAGGCTGCAATAATAGGAGCAACGGGTATAGTAGGACAACAGTTCATCGTTGCTCTTAAGGATCATCCCTGGATTGAGCTTGTTGCCATGGCAGCTTCTGAGAGGTCTGTAAGCAGCAGCTATAAAAAGGCAATAACCGATGCACAGACTGGCGCACTACGCTGGTTCTGCCAGGATGATCCTCCGGAAGAGGTCCTGGATTTACCCGTTCAGAATGCAATTGAAATGAGCACCGCTGGGCTGGACCTCGTTTTCTCTGCTGTGGATTCGGCTCCCGCCAGGATATTGGAGCCACGGTTAGCGGCAGACATTCCTGTAATCAGCACCGCTTCAGCTTTTCGCTATGAGGACGATGTGCCCATTATTATCCCTGGCATCAACCCCGAACATGCTCAACTACTTGACACTCAAAGAAAATCGCGGGGATGGAAAGGGTTCATCGTCCCCGGACCTAATTGCACCACTGTCGGCCTGGCAATATCCCTTATGCCTATT